>CAZMRA010000024.1:0-31190 GCA_964568485.1 uncultured Caldilineaceae bacterium
TGGGTGTCCACAGCTGCCAGATGTTCATAAGATTTGACCGTAATACGCTCATTTCGATACGCTGTGGTTGCCCTTTTAGGACTTGCGGTCATTTGGATGGACCACGCCGCCCCATCAAGCCGCCAAAAAACATTTGCTGCAACATGTTGCGTGATTCGACCCGTTCCTGTGGCACTGCTGCGCCTTCGTCCCACTGTTTGAGCATTGCTTGCCCTTCCCAGCGCAGTCGCTCTTGTACCACCTGCTCGAGCAGTGGCAATAAGGGATCTGGCTCATCTGCCGTGGGTGCTTCGCTTAACAAACTTTGCCACTGGGCCAGCGCTTGGCGTAGCTGCTCTATCCGCTGGACCAAGTTGGACCGATTGTGCCACCAACCGCTCGCTAATTGAGCCGCGCTATCTCCCAATTCGCTGGACTGAGCAAAGCGGCGGCCAGCCAGTTGTTGGCCTTCGCGCCAAGCGGGCGACGCGACGTTGATCTGCACTAGCACTGCAGCCAGCAATTGCGGCAACTGTTCCACCCCGGCAATAACGCCATCGTGCTCCAGTGCATCGACAAAGCGTGGTTTTGCGCCGATCCGCTCGACCAGATCACTGGCTAACTGCATTGCTTCGGGTTGCGTCGTCGCACCAGCTGCCAAACAAAAGGTGATTTCATCGAATAGCTCGGCGCGGGCGGTTAGCGTACCACCGATGCCCGTCAAGATGGGATGGCCGGCGACGCAATGCGTCTGCTCGGGCAATAATTCGGTCGCAGAGTCCAAAGCTGGCTGCAAAACATCGGTGACGGCAAAGATCAAGGTGTCGGGCCGCAAATCCTCGCGAATGTGGCCCAGCGTCTCGCGCAATTCGTTCAGCGGCAAAGCCAAGACGATCATCGACGCGCCATCACAGGCATTGTGCAGGTTCCATTCGGAGCGCTGCACCGCGCCGGATTTGCGCGCGCGGTTGTTCGCATCCAGATCTTTATCATGCCCGACCAGCTCAAAATTGCCCGGTTGCCGTTGCAAGGCCAAGCCGATGCTGGTCCCTACAACGCCCAACCCGATGATCGTGATGATTGGTTTGGCCACAGCTTCCTCCCCCAAAGCGAAACAAACGAACTCATCTCAAACGCTTGATCACTGGTCGGCATCGAGATGAGTGTCCTGAATTCAATTCTGGTCATCCGCCGCTTGTAGACGGCGCAATAAGGCAAGTTGACGGGCTGTCGCTCCCGGTGGCGCCAGGGTTTGATGATGTTCGATCAGCCAACAAGCTTGGGCGGAACAGCCCGCGTTTGCCGCCATCGCTGCTCCGATCTGCGGGTGGTACTGGTGGACATAGAGCAGATAGCGCCAGCCAGCTGCTGGATCGGGCGCTGCCCAACGAGTGATCAATCCCGGCGCAAAGGCCGTGAGCAGGACCAGCGGCCCACGCCACCAGAGATTTAACCGCATGCCGGATTGCGTGGTAGCGATTTTGCCCACATCATGCAAGAGTGCAGCAACGGCAAGATCGGGCTCTGTTGCGCCACTGGCTTGTACGCTCGCCAATACCTTGATGCTGTGGCGTTGCCCATCTGGCGGCATCTGGCGGAACAGGGCCAGTGCAGCAGGCGACAAGATCGCCACTGCGGCCTGCAATTCATGCTCTGTGACCGTTGCCCACAGCCCATGCCAAAACTGATAGAACCGATACCAAAAACGTCTTGGATAAACCCACTCGCTCATCGGGTTTGCTACTAAAAGTTTGTAATCGTCGTCAGAAATCCCAATACCCACTGGGCTGGTACCCGGATGAGCCCCGGCATCAAAAACATCACCGCAAAGAGCAGCATAAAGCCATACTGGCTCAACATCACACGCAATTGATAGGTGTTGCCCGGCAGCAGCGCAAACAGGATGTGCGAACCATCCAGCGGCGGAATCGGAATCAGATTAAAGACGAAGAGCAAGACGTTGATCTGTACAAAGAAAATGAGAAATTGGTTGACTAGGAGCGCATCCAGCGGCGTGAACCGCAAGATCACCACCCCGAGCAGCGCCAACAACAAGTTACTCAGTGGTCCAGCCGCGGCAATGATGATCGAGGCCAGCCGCAGGTCGATATTGACATTGCGGGGATTCCACTGCACCGGTTTCGCCCAGCCAAACCCTACCAAAGCGATCAGGATTGCGCCCATTGGATCGAGGTGGGCCAAGGGATTGAGCGTGTAACGTCCTTGGCGGATCGGCGTGGGATCTCCCAAAGCAACCGCAGCGGCGGCGTGGGCAAATTCATGAATCGGCAAGGCAAACAACAAGATTGCTACCAGTGCAAAGATGCGGCCAGTGCTAAAGAGGCCACCGCCACCACCGACATTGATTGCCAGAAAATAGATTAGCAAGGCAGCAACGACAACAACCGCGATCTGCTGGTAACGGGTCAGCGTATTCCAGCGAGCGCCGAAATTTGAAAACATGGGCAACCCTTTTGCCTAATGATACTTCCCATTGCACGACTCCAAACACGAGCCATCAGTACGATCACCACACTGACAAGGCCCAGCGCGTTTGAGTCGTGACCAGATATTGATGATTCATTATACTATAGGCGGATAGTGGACGACGTAATTGCTCCCCACTTGGCGCAACCAACGGGGCGGATTATAATCGGCAAAGGGTTGCACGCTTGGGTTGGGTCCCGATCTTGTCCTTATGTTGCGAAGGAGACTAGCTATCATTCGTATATTGCCTCCTGTTGTCCGGCGCCACTGGCCGGTATGGCTCCTCGGCCTCGTCATCGTGATCGGCGGGGGGCTCTGGCTTTACTCCTGGTGGCGTGACCCCAATGTGCCCCTTGGCCCCCAACGTACTGTGCAGACCATCAACCCGAAGATGGGCGTCCACACCCGCCTAACCGATGAGGTCGAGCCTTGGAAGATCAAACGTTCGCTGGAAATGGTGCGCGAGATGGGGGCCCCGTGGATCGTTGAGTATTTTCCGTGGGGCTACATTGAAGAGAGTCCCGGCCGCTATAATTGGGTGCATGCGGACCAAGTGATCGAGCATGCAGCGCGCCAAGGCCTGACCGTTGTCGCTCGGCTTGGCTTTGTGCCGGCATGGGCTCGCCCTCGTGATACCACGCCGCTCTATTTGGATGAAGAACGCTTTCCCGATTTTGCCGATTTTGCGGCTCGCTTTGCTGAGCGCTATCGCGACAAAGTGCGCTATGTCATCATCTGGAACGAGCCCAACTTGAATCTCGAATGGGGCTACGCGGGCGTGGATCCGGCCAAATATGTCCGCATGTTGCAGGCGGTTTATCCGGCGATCAAAGCGGTGGATCCAGAGATTCAAGTTTTGGGCGGGGCGCTAGCCCCCACGTTGGCCCCGCCGGGTAGCCCCGATGGCATGAACGATCTGATCTATCTGCAAGCCATGTACGATGCGGGCGCAGCCGACTATTTTGACATCCTGGCGATTCACGCCTATGGCTGGTATTTTGATGCCGACGAACCTCCAGCCGAGGATCTGATCAACTTTCGCCGCAGCGAATTGTTGCGCGAAATCATGGTGGCCAATGGGGATGGCCACAAAAAAGCGATGATTACTGAAGCTGGCTGGAATGATCATCCCCGCTGGACGCGCGCCGTCCGTCCGGGCCAGCGAATTGCCAACACCATCCGCGCCTATGAAATTGCGCAGGAAGAATGGCCGTGGCTCATCGCCCTCTGCTTTTGGGCCTTCCGCTACCCGTGGGATGCCAACTCGTATCAAGATTATTACACCGTTGTGCGCACCGATTTTGAGCCGAAACCGATCTATAGCGAAGTGCAGGCGTATGCCGCAGGCCGGGTGGCTCCATGAAGCAACGCAGGTGGCTCATTGCCCTTGTGATCATCGCTGTGATTGGCGCGGGGCTGCTATTATGGTGGACGCGCAGCGGTGCAGGGCTACCCTTTTTCCCCCGCGACCGCACCTGGCAGATGATGCAAAGTCGCGGCACTTGGCGGGTTGGGTTGGATCCGAGTTTTCCCCCCTTTGAGATGCTCGATGCCAACGGCCAGATCATTGGTTTTGATGTCGCGCTCGCCCAAGAATTGGCTGCCTTGTGGGGGCTGGAAGTTGAATTTGTCTCGATTGGTTTCGACAGCCTGCTCGATGCCGTGCGTACTGGTCAAGTAGATAGCGTTGTCAGCGCCTATCCGTATGATCCGCGCTTGACGCGTGATGTGCGCTTTTCAACGCCCTATTTCGAAGCCGGCATTCGCTTGGCGATCCGCGATGATTCTCCCCTACAGAACATTGAGGAATTAACCGATCATACGGTGGCGGTCGAGTGGGGTAGCATGGGCGATATGGTGGGACGGCGTTTGCAACGTACCCAACCGCTGCTCCACTTGGCCCAGTTCCCCACGCCGGGTGAAGCGGTGCAAGCCCTGCTTACCGATCCTGCGATCGATGCTTTGCTGGTGGATAATGTCACCTTGCGTCAAGCGCAAGCCAGCGGTGCGGTCATTCATGCGATTGGCCCAGCCCTCGAAAGCAATCCCTATGTGATCATGCTGGGACGCACGGCCAGTGAATTGCATCAGCAGGTCGAACAAGGTTTGGCCACCCTCCAAACCCAAGGCCGACTTGATGCATTGGCCGACGAATGGTTTGCCCTATCCCCCTAGGCCAGTCGTCGCTTACCACGCTCTCCTGTTCCTACCTAGTGTTGCGTGGAGGATAGCCCTTTGGCGGACGTGGTTTGGTCGCACTGCAAAAGGTAGGTTACACTGTATATAAACGCAGGTAGCGAAGTATCTCTGTCGGTCTGGTACCCCAGACAACCCAACAACTATCAACTGGATGATTTAGGAAAACGAGCCACCCTATGGCCGCTGTTTCACCTTTAAAACCTGAACTATTATATCGCCGCGCGGTGCTCGAGCACTTAGGTTGCGACAGCACGAGCGAATTACCCGATGTGCCCGACTTTATTGGCCAAGAACGTGCGATTAGCGCAGTTGAGTTTGGCATTAACATGAGCCGCCAAGGCTACAATATCTTTGCCTATGGCTCGTCTGGCACTGGTAAACATGCACTCATCCGACGTTATGTCGAACGACATGCGCTGAAGGAAAACCCGCCGTCAGACTGGTGTTACATCAACAACTTTGAGCAGCCCTATAAGCCGCTGGCATTGGAGTTACCAGCTGGGCGGGCCAAAGTTCTCCGGGACGATATCAACCGTCTGATCGAAGATCTGCGCCGGTCGCTCGCTTCGGCATTCGAAAGCGAAGAATATCAGAATCGCCGCCGTGCGCTGGAAATTGAATTTCAAGAGCGGCAACAAGAGAGCTTGCAACAATTGCAAGAACAGGCGCGAGAGCGGGGACTAGCGCTTTTACGCACACCAGCGGGCTTGGCGTTTGCTCCCGTCAAAGATGGCAACGTTGTCTCCCCTGAGGATTTCGAAAAGCTGCCTCCCGAAAATCAGGAGCAGATCACTACCGAGATACAGGCGCTGCAAGAACAGTTGCAAAAGGTGCTTGCCCAAACCCCCCGTTGGGAGCGCGAATTTCGTAGCCGCCAGCGGGCCCTGGAACAAGAAGTGGCCGGCGTCGTCCTGATCAATCTGATGGAGGATCTCTATCAGAAATATGCGGATCTGCCAGCAGTCATTCAGTTTTTGCAGGCTGTCCAAAAAGATGTGAGCGACCATCTCGCCGATTTCCAGAGTGGTAGCGACAAAGGGGAGGAAGACGAAGGTACAGTATTGCCCAATGGGGCGACCGCCTCGCCACTTCTGCGCCGCTATCAGGTGAATGTTTTGGTCGATGCCAGCGAATATCAAGGGGCTCCGGTGATCCACGAGAGCAACCCGTCTTATCTAAATCTGGTGGGGCGCGTCGAGCAGATGGCCTTTCAGGGTGCGCTCATTACAGATTTTACTTTGATCAAGCCGGGGGTATTGCACCACGCCAATGGCGGTTACTTGATCCTTGATGCGCTCAAGGTATTGAACAGTCCCTATGCATGGGAAGGCTTGAAGCGGGCGCTGCAATTCCGCCAAATTCGCATCGAGTCACCAGGGCAGATGCTCAACATGACCAGCACAGTCTCGCTGGAGCCAGAGCCGATTTCGCTTGATGTCAAAGTCATCTTGATGGGTGATCCCTACCTATACTATCAACTCGCCCAGCTTGACCCAGACTTTAACGAGTTGTTCAAAGTCGCGGCGGACTTTGGTGATGAATTGGCGCGCACGCCCGAAACTGAGCGCCTCTATGCTCAACTACTGGCGACGATTGTTCGTCGTGAAGGGCTACACCACTTCGACTGCTCGGCCATTGGCCGGGTGATCGAACACAGCGCACGCATGGCTAATGACGCCGAACGCCTCACCATCCGCATGCAGCCCGTGGTGGACTTGATGGAAGAGGCCGATTATTGGGCCACCCAAGCGGGCGATTCTTTGGTAACCGCGAAGCATGTGCAACAGGCCATCGAGGCTAAGACCTTCCGTTCAGATCGTGTGCGTGCGCTCTTGCAAGATGAGATCATTCGCCAGACAGTTTTGATCGAAACCAGCGGCGAGCGCATCGGCCAAATCAATGGGCTTTCGGTGCTGCAACTGGGCAATTTTGTCTTTGGGCAACCGTCACGCATTACCGCAACGGTGCGCATGGGCGAAGGCGAAGTGATCAACATCGAGCGCGAAGTGGATATGAGCGGTCCACTTCACTCGAAAGGTGTGCTGATCCTGAGCAGCTTCCTCAGCGCACGTTATGCCATCGAACGGCCACTTTCCCTCTCGGCCAGCTTGGTGTTTGAACAATCCTACGGTGGGGTCGATGGGGATAGCGCTTCCTCAACCGAGCTCTATGCGCTGCTTTCGGCGATTGCCGAATTACCGATCCGCCAATCGTTGGCAGTGACTGGTGCGGTCAGCCAGAACGGTGAAGTCCTGGCGATTGGTGGGGTAAATGAAAAGATCGAAGGCTTCTTTGATCTCTGCGCGGAGCGTGGTCTCACCGGCGATCAAGGCGTGTTGATCCCTGCATCAAATGTGAAACATCTGATGTTGCGGCCTGATATCGTGGCGGCGGTTGAACGCGGCGAATTCCACATCTATGCCATCAACAACATCGATGAAGGTATCGAATTGCTCACAGGGGTGCCAGCCGGGGTACGCAACCGGTCGGGCAAGTACCCCAGAAACTCAGTCAATGGCCGAGTCGAAGCGCGGCTACGCAAGTTGGCCAAAAAGCGCGCAGAATTTGATAAATCGTTTGATCGCAGCAATAAAACGAACGACGAAGACCAATCATAACTTCAGACCTTGCGCTATAGAGGTTCGTGCTACAAGTGACACAACGTGTAAGTGTAATGTGTAGTGGGTAGATGATTCGGGGCGATAATCGTGAAACAACATAAAAAATTGATGATCCCTGGGCCAGTGGATATCTTTGACGAAACGTTAGATACCCTGTCCGAGCAGCCGTTACCCCATTATGGCGCGGGTTGGTCACCGATCTACTGGGAGACGATTGAGCTGCTCCAGCAGGTCTTCCAAACTCAGAACGATATTGTGATCCAGACTTCGCCGGGTTCTGCAGCGGTCGAAACCAGTGTCGCCAGCCTCTTTGCTGGGGGCGAAACAGTGGTGGCAGTGAGCAACGGCCCCTTTGCCAATCGCAAGATCGAGATCATGCGCCATTACGGTATCGAGGTGATCGAAGTAAAGTCCGAATGGGGTACGCCGGTTGATGTCGATGAAGTCGCCGAAACGTTGCGTAAATATCCCGCTGCGGCCGGTGTCACCGTCGTGGCCAACGAGACCGGTACCGGCGTGCGCAATCCTGTGCAAGCCTTGGCCGAGGTAGCCCATGCGCGTGATTTGCCGATCTTTGTCGATGCCATCTCGGGGATGGGCGGGTACAATCTGCCAGTCGATGAGTGGGGCTTAGACGTCGTCTGCACTTCGTCGAATAAGGCGCTGGAGGTCCCGCCGGGGTTGGGGATCGTCTCCGTCAGTCCGCGTGCCTGGGAGCTCATTGAGGCCAAAAAGGAACGTTCGCACCGCAGTTGGTATCTCAATCTTTCTACGTGGAAATCCTACCGGGATGGGGCTGTCCGCTCCTCGATGCGTTCTTTACGCACTGCCGGTGCCGCTCAACCAATCCCATCACCCACCACGCAAGCGACCGGCTTGATCGCCGCGTTGAATACCAGTCTCAAGCGGATCGTCCACGGCGAAGGCATTGCCGGGCACTGGGCGCGCTACGCTTGGGCGCAACAGGTTGTCCGCCAGGGGTTGCGTCAACTTGGCTTTTCCATGCTTGTCGATGATGAATACGCCTCTTTCACCGTGACCACGGTGCGCAAACGCGACGATATGGAAAATGAAGAGGAGTTGCGCACCTTCTTGTTGGAAAAGCACGGTTATTTTGTGTCGGGCGCGGGTGGGCCACTCGCCGGCCAAGTCATGCGGATTGGGCACATGGGCAAGGCCAGCACACCTGAATATCTCTTCCCCTTTTTGCTTGGCATTGAGGATTTTGTCCGCTCGGTCAAAGAGGTGGATGTTCCCGTGGGGATCAGCTTGATTGGCCTTGAAAAACAGCCGCTTGCCCCGCGTGATATTTGACTAAGGGTGGCGGCTGCCAAATCGTAGCCTTTTGACAGCACGCCTAGAGCCATGCTACGCTTACTAAGTTGTCTTATTGTCCGGCTTATCGATCCACACGCAGTGGTTGTTCACCGTTAACGCACGGTGATCAACGCCAGGCTGACCGACATGCCGAGGACTTTGCCGAGTCTTCGGCATCTTTGATCATATCTCCGGGCACGATCAGAAGACTTTGCAAAGTACAAATTAACAAGTGAACAAGCGCTCAAGGGATCCCTGACTTTGCTTGTTCTTTTTTCAGAGCAGCAGATTATGTCCACACATCACACGGTCTATTTGGCCTTGGGTAGTAATCTTGGTGATCGCGCAGCGCATCTGGTGCGGGCGTTGCACGAAATGAGCGCTTATGTCACGGTCGAGGAGACCTCTTTCCTCTACGAAACGCCCCCGGCCTACGTCACGGATCAGCCGAAATTTCTGAATGCGGTCTGCCGCGGCACCACCCAACTATCCCCCCACGAACTATTGGATGCCATCGAAGAGACCATGCGGGTCATGGGGCGCGTCCGCACGTTGCGTTATGGCCCACGGGTGATCGATATTGATATCTTGTTCTATGAACAGGTTCAAATCGACACGCCGGAATTGACGATCCCGCACCCCCGGTTGCCTGAACGAGACTTCGTGCTCGAACCACTCTGCGATATTGCCTCCTCGCTCACCCATCCGCTGATCGGCCTCACCATGCGCGATCTGCTGGCCGCACTCAAGGCGCCCCCGTTGCCGCGCGTCATGCCGTTGGGTGATCAACTTTGGGTGTGGGGTTCACAAACCTATATGATGGGGATCCTCAATGTCACGCCGGATTCGTTTTCGGGGGATGGATTGGCTCAATCCGCGAGCACGGATGAACTCGTGGCCGCGGCTCTGGAACGGGCAGCTCAATTTGCTGATGAAGGTGCTCATTGTTTGGATGTGGGTGGTATGTCCACTCGCCCCAACCATTCGTTGATCCCGGTGGAAGAAGAATTGGCACGTGTGATCCCGGTGATTGAGGCGTTGGCGGCCAATACTAAGCTACCGATCTCGGTCGATACCTTTCGCAGCGAGGTCGCCAAAGCTGCACTCGCTGCCGGCGCCCATCTGATCAATGATGTGTGGGGCTTGCGCTATGATCGTGAGCTGGCGCGCTTGGCCGCTGAGCGCGGCTTGCCGCTGGTAGTCATGCATAATCGTGTGCAACCGGAAGATCCGGCTTATCAAGCGCGGATCTCGGACATACCATTCGGCCCTCCGGCGGAATATAACGACGTGGTGAGCGACATCAACGCTGAGATGGGGCAAACTTTGGGGCTTGCCCAAGCCCTGGGCGTGCCCCGTTGGCTGTTGATTGCTGACCCAGGGTTTGGCTTTGGCAAGGATCCGGCGCAGCAACTGGAGCTGATTGACCGTCTGGGCGAAGTGCGGGATTTGGGCTATCCGCTTTTGGTGGGCGTCTCGCGCAAACGATTTATTGGTAACGTATTGGGTGGGTTGCCACCGATGGAGCGGATTGAGGGCACGTTGGCAGCCTGCGTATTGGCGATTGACCGCGGCGCGGACATTCTGCGCGTGCATGATGTGCGCGCTGTCAGCCGGGCAGCCCGTATGGCCGATGCCATTGTGCGGCGCTGATCGCTTCTTTGCGGCAGCCGCTTGCGAATCCTGAATTGCGACTTGCCTAAATGAGCAGATTGAGCGGCTAAGCTGGCGCGTGTATACTGTTGGGCAGCAATGTTTGTTCCAAACTGATCTTTTGTGAGGCTGAGGTTATGCAAGTTTTTGAACATACCACAAACCAATTTGGTGGCATTATCATCAATCCAGCGGAGCTGCCGACTGACGCCGCGGCCTTTCAGGCTCAGATGCGTTATTCGCTACCGATTTGGCAAGAAGAGGGCAATAAGCTGGTTTGGCTAGAAATTCCCATTGAGAAGGCCGCTTTGGTTCCCCGGGCAGTCGAGTTAGGATTTATCTTCCACCATAGTTCTGAAAACTATTTGATGACCGTCTATCGCTTGCAGCCCAAAGCCTTTATTCCGCCCTACTCGACCCACTATATCGGGATCGGTGGTGTGGTGCTCAACGATAAGCAAGAATTGTTGGTGGTCTGCGAACGGTATCATCGCATCAGCCGGCCTGGTTTCTACAAACTACCAGGTGGGGCATTGCTCGCTGGGGAACATCTGGCCGAGGCCGCGGTCCGCGAAGTCTTCGAAGAGACCGGCGTTCAGACTAAGTTTGATGCCCTGGTCTGCTTGCGCCACTGGCATGGCTATCGCTATGGCAAGTCGGACATCTATTTTGTCGCCCGGCTCTCACCGCTCAGCACAGAAATTGTGCAAGACCAAGACGAGATCGAAGAATGTCTGTGGATGCCGGTGGAAGAGTATCTGAATCATGATACCGTCCACAGCTTTAACAAAGCCATTGTGCGGGCGGCACTCAACAGCCGTGGCTTGCGGTCGACCTGGCTCGAAGGCTATGATGACCCCAAAGCTCGCGAATTCTTTATGCCTTACGAGCTCGTCCACGGCACCGAATAAGACAAGATCTGATTGGGCACGCATAGCATCCACCAGTACAAATGAGCGCTCACCTCAGCGGTGAAGCGAGACAGTGGATGTCATCTGTCCTCTGGAGGGATTGGCCTGCTTCCCAGGAAACGAATGATCCTTGCTAATTAGGCCGCAATGGGCTACAGTGGTGCACTTGGATTATGGGATTGATGTTCAGGAGTGACACTTATGTCTCTTTCCGATCCGTCTGAGCACCGCCCGCTCACAGGGCAGGTCAAGGGTCTGCATTATGCCTGGATTGTTGCGCTGATCACCTTTGCAGTGCTGCTAACTTCGTCGGGCGTGCGTACGATCGCCAGCGTGCTGATCAACCCGCTCGAATCTGAATTCGCCTGGAGTCGTTCCCATATCTCACTGGCGATCGGCATCAGTATTCTCTGGTTTGGTCTGGGTGCGCCAATTTCGGGGATGTTGGTAGAGCGCTTTGGCCCGCGGCGCATTATGGCCGGGGCTTTGCTCTTAATTATGGCTGGGCTCGCTGGTACGCTCTCGATGAGTGTCCTCTGGCAATTTCACCTCTTCTGGGGAATTGTAGCTGGCATTGGCACTGGGGCAGTCACCAACGTACTCGGCGCGACAGTGGCGCATCGCTGGTTCCGCACCAACCGTGGGGTGATCTTGGGGCTCTTTAGTGCCGCCTCTGCCGCTGGTCAGCTCCTCTTTTTGCCCAGCATGATGAGCTTTACCGCTAATAGCGGGTGGCGAACGGCCATTCTGGTTGCCACGGTGATCTGTGGGATCTTGCTGGTGCCGGTGATCTTTTTCATGCGTGACCGGCCTGATGATAAAGGATTGCGCGCCCTGGGTGATGAAGATGGCACCGTCACCACCGTCGATCCGCTGGATCTGCCACGCCAAGTGCCGCTATTTGAAGCCATCCGCACGCGTGATTTCTGGCTGTTGGCCTTGAGCTTTTTTATCTGCGGGTACACCACCAATGGCTTGATCGGCACCCACTTGCTGCCCCATGCCATCGATCATGGCTTCGATGGCGTCTTGGTGGCGCAGACGGTCAGCCTCATGGGGGTGATGAATATTATCGGCACGCTGGCCTCGGGTTGGCTGAGCGATCGGGTCGATAATCGCTGGTTGCTGGCCTGCTACTATGCCTTCCGCGGGGTTTCGATTGCCTTGCTGCCCTTTGTCGCCGACATGCAAGGGCTGCTGATTTTCGCCATCATCTACGGGCTGGATTGGATCGCCACTGTACCGCCGACGATCAATTTGACTGCGCAGCGTTTTGGTAAAACCTCGGTTGGTACGCTTTTCGGCTGGATCTTCTTTTCGCACATGGTGGGCGCCGCTTTTGCTGCCTACATGGGCGGTGTTATGCGCGATGCCTTGGGCGATTATACGCTTGCCTTTTTCTCGGCGGCGTTATTGGGCTTGGTCGCCGCCCTCTTCTCAATGAGCATTACTGCGCCACGGCGGATGCAAGTCGCTCCCCAGGGATGATGGCCTTGCCTGCAATCTATGCTACAATCACTGCGGATCGTCGATCCGCAGTTGCCCATGCTTGACTCGGGCCGCATGTGCCATCAATTTGCATTCCACGTTATCGCTTCAAGAGGATGGAGGAGTTGAAGTTGAGCAAGCCAATTACCATTAAAGATGTCAAAGTGATCACAACGCAGCCGGAGAAGCAACGGCTGATTATCGTTAAAGTGATCACTTCGGAGCCAGGGTTGTATGGCCTCGGTTGCGCCACCTTTACGCAACGTTATCACGCCGTTGTTGCTGCGCTTGAAAAACACCTGATTCCTTTTGCCATTGGCCGGGATGTCAGCCGTATTGAAGAGTTCTGGCAAATGGCGATGGTCAATAGTTAGTGGCGCAATGGCCCTGTGCTGAACAATGCCGTCTCGGGGATTGATCAAGCACTCTGGGACATTCAGGGCAAAATTGCCAACATGCCTGTCTATCAGCTTTTAGGGGGCAAGGTGCGCGAAGCTGCGGCCTGCTATACCCATGCTGATGGCCGCAGCCCGGAAGAAGTCGAAGAGAGTGTGCGCCGCCACATGGAGGCCGGTTACAACTATGTGCGCATTCAAATGGGTGGCTATGGTGGCAGAGGCGCAAACGACCGGCGCCCCGAAGGTTCGCCCCCGGGAGCCTATTACGACCCACGCGCCTATACACGCAACATGCTCAAGATGATGGAGCATGTACGCAGCAATGTCGGCGAAGAGGTCGAATTGCTGCACGATATTCACGAGCGGCTGGCCCCGGTCGACGCCGTGCAATTTGCCAAAGATGTTGAGCAATTCAAGCTCTTCTTCTTGGAAGATCCGTTGGCCCCAGAACAACAAGAGTGGTTCTATCGCATCCGCAACCAGTGCGCTACCCCCATCGCCATGGGTGAGCTATACAACAACCCTCGCGAGTGGATGCCCCTCGTCACCGACTCGATGATCGACTTTATGCGTGTCCACGTCAGCCAGATTGGTGGCATCACCCCAGCTCGGGCATTGACGCTCTTCTGCAATATGTATGGCGTCCGCACCGCCTGGCACGGTCCGGGCGATACCTCGCCAGTCGGTCACGCAGCCAATTTGCATCTCGATCTCTGGGCTCCCAATTTCGGGATTCAAGAGTGGTGCCGCTTCTCGGAGAAATTCTACGAGATCTTCCCAGGTCTGCCCGAGGTACGTGGCGGTTATATGTACCCGAACGACAAACCGGGATTGGGCATCGACATCAATGAGGAATTGGCGGCGAAATATCCGTGCGAAGATTGGGTTGAGCAGTGGACGCAAACCCGCTGGCCCGATGGCACGCCTGCTCGCCCCTAAGTAAATAGGGAACTTCAGCTACAACGAAATAGGGTTACAGGGAATTAAGTCTATCCCTGTAACCCTATTTTATTTATCTACTAATTGGTGGGTCTGGAACTACTGAGCGCCGCGAATGGGGAACATAAATCGATCCCCGGCAGTGACGTTTAATTGGCCTGTGATTTCAGCGGGTTCACTGCTGCCACTAATGCGATAGCGAATGGTGTAGCTATATTGGTCGGGCGTAAAGCAGTTGAGCCCTTCCTCACCTGCAGGCAGGTCAATGGTTTCTGTGCTACCACTCTCGGCCCCCGTCAACTCGAGTGTCAAGGAGACCGGTAACTCATTCTGGAAGAGATAGCAGCCTTGATCCGCTGGATAGGGATCAACCGGAGCCTCTGCCGTTGTGTCGTCGGCTGCTGCAGGTGTTGGCGTGGCCGTAGCTGTGGTCGTATTGCTCACCGAGACGGCTTCAGTTGCGGTCGGTGAGGGCGTCGGCAACGGGATGGACGATGCTGCGGGCGTAGTCGGTTGGGCAGTCGGCGTGGGTATGCTGACCGGTTGACCAACTTCGCTGCACTCTACATCCAATAAGACAAACTGGCTGGAGCCAGAAACCCAACCTTCATCCCCAGCGGGTGTCTGCACTTGCAGCCAAGCACAATTATCTGCCTGATCGAGCACCGCTAGCTCTTCTCCACGGAGGCCCGTGGCAATGCGCGGGAAGTCCATGCCCGGCCCGGAGCGCACATTCAAGCGATCGACTTGCACCGTGGCAAAAGCGGGCTGGGGTTCGGGCTCTGGGGTCGCTGTGGGCGTTGCGGCGACGGCGGCTGCGACTTCAACCCCCCATACCCGGACGGAGCCATCTGCCGCGGCGGACACAATCTGTGTCCCGTCGGCGATCCAATATAAGTTGCGAATGCTATCGGTATGTCCTTCCAGCGTTTCCAGGACAATCCCTTCGTTTACGCTCCAAATCTCGATCATCCCATCTGCACTGCCGGTCGCCAGCTGCGTACCGTCCGGCGCCCAAGCCACGCTGACAATTGCGCCAGCGACGCCATCGACTGCACCAAGCAATTCGCGCTCTGGGAGCTGCCAAAGTTGCAGCGAGCCATCATCCAACGTTGCGGCCAACAAGGTACTGTCCGCTGACCACCACAAGGCTTGGACTGGCTCTGAATCCAACACTTCTCCGTTGCTATCCTCAGTCGGCGCGTAGATCCACAAACCGGCACTCGTCGCCACTGCAAGAATGGTCTCGTCGGGTGAGAAGGCGATTTGTCGCAGTTCTCCGCCTTCAATGCGGAAGACTTCGCCTGGGTCCAACTCGGCCACTGTATCGACGATCGTACCGGGGTCAGCTTGGGCATGCACTGGTAAAGATGGCCACAAGCCAAGCGTGATCAACAGCACCGACAAGGCGATTTGCCCTATACAATGCCTAAAGTTACTCAGAAGATTACACCTTTTCAAAATGTTCGACAGTGACGACAAAAATCGTCGCGCCGCCCACATGTTTTTCCAAAGGCGTGGGAATGTTGACCTCACCGGGTTCCATCACTGGCGGCAGCGGAGTGACATATTGGACCCGAGTGGGACAGCTCTCGCGAATGATGCTAATAACTTCGTCCACGCGTCCATCATCAACGCCACACAGAATGGTTGTGTTCCCAACGCGCAAAAAACCGCCCGACGTACTCGTAACGGTTACTGAGAAGCCGCGACGGTTGAGCCGATCTACCAGATTGCGGCTGTCGTTCTGGTTGACAATGGCAAGGATTAGTTTCATAGGCCGGCGGTGCAGAGCAGACTGAATCCGACTTCCTTGGTATATCCAGTTAGATTGAACCACAAACCCGCTCAGATGCCAAGAATGAAATAGGCATTCGCAAGCGCAGCTAGGCGCGGGCCTCAAGGCGAGCAAAGACCTCCGCCCAGATTGCCGCGTGGATCGTCGCGATGGTTTGCGTGGCGTCAAACACTCGCCAACGCTGCGGGTCTTGGGCTACCAAGGTATGGTAACCAGCATGGGCGGCCCGGTGAAATTCCAGCGCTTTGTCTTCCATGCGGTTCCAGTCATCGGCAGCTTGGGCTTTGCGAGCCAATCCGACAGCTGGGTCCAAATCTAGCAGAATCGTTAGATCGGGCCGCAATCCGCCGGTGGCGTAGTTGATCAATTGCTGCAGCGCGACCAGATCACGCCCATAACCAAAGCCTTGATAGACCAACGTGCTATCGGTAAAGCGATCGCATAGAATGATCTGCCCGGCGGCCAACGCTGGCTCAATCACTTCGTCGACCAGTTGGGCGCGGGCTGCGTTGTATAAAAGCGCTTCGGCCCGCGGGCTCATCTCTACAAAAGTGCGATCATGCACCAGCGCCCGGATTGTATTGCTGATGCGGGTACCACCTGGTTCACGCGTTAAAATTACCTGATGACCTCGGCGTTTGAGTGCAGCCGCCAACAGCTCGATCTGCGTACTTTTGCCGCTGCCATCGGGCCCTTCAAAAGTAATAAAGAGGCTCATGGGAAAACGATGTACGTGTGTAAGTAAGCCTGAACAAGGAATTAATCTTTGCTCAGGCTTACCGGTTTACTTACGAAAGATGCGGACCCGCCGGTATGGTTCTCGCCCATAACTGTGGCTGATTAGATTCGCTGCTCGCACCAGTTGATGTTGCTGGCTGCGGATCGCAGCTGATTGGGGGGCTAGCTCGATATCATTGGCACCATTCATCACCTGCTGAATCCCCTCTTGCGCCTGGCGCATCGCCTCGGTGAAGACATCGATCGGATCAGACGGGATGTGGAAGATGTCGACCAAGCACTGCTCCATCTGCGAGACGGTGTTGCTGCGTAAGACGTAGATGGGAATATTGCGGCGCTCGGCGTCTGAGATCGGCTGTGGTTGCTGGCGATAATAATTCTTTAACGTCATCACCACATCGGCCTGATTGAGATCCTCCACGATCTGAATAGGTACATTCAGCGTGGTAGCGGCAGAGCGTAAACGATTTTGCCCCACACCGTAGGGGAAAATACGCACCAGCTTGCGTGTGGTGGCTTCGCCCTCGCTACGAGCTCGAGCTACCTCCGGTTCGCTGGGTGCAACGGCATTGTTGCGCCATTCGAGTGCGGGCTCGTGATAGCGACGGCCATTGCCATTGCCACTGGTAGCGCGATCATTCTCCCATTGCTTACTTGTGGCGCGGCGGCGCGAACGCTCAGGTTCGGCCCCGGTTTGCTCTTGGGCATTGCTGCCATATTGCAGCGCCGGCTCCGCATGAAGCTGGTTATCCTGGTCGATGTAGCGCAATTCCGGCGTGAGCATTCGCCCGCGCAAGAGCGCATCCACGGATGCAGCCACATCATGATGAATGATCATCCGTTGGCGTTCTTGGATCTCGATCAGCACATCAAACGTTGGTGGTGCCTTGCGTTCGAGCACGCTCTTTTGCGTACCCCGACGACGAGCTTCTTCATCTGAGAGCGTAACCGACTCGATGCCCCCAACCAGATCACTCAGTGTTGGGTTCATCAGCAGATTTTCGAGGCTATTGCCGTGGGCTGTGCCGATCAGTTGTACACCGCGCTCAGCAATGGTGCGGGCTGCAATCGCTTCCAGCTCGCGGCCGATCTCGTCGATGATAATCACCTGGGGCATGTGGTTTTCAACAGCCTCGATCATCACTTCGTGTTGCAACGCCGGTTCGGGCACTTGCATCCGCCGCGAACGGCCAATCGATGGGTGCGGAATATCACCGTCACCAGCGATTTCATTGCTTGTATCTACAATGACCACGCGCTTATCTTCCCCGCGTACACGGGCAGCTTCGCGCAGTAGCGTCGTCTTACCAACGCCAGGGCGACCGAGCAGCAGAATGCTTTTATCGCTCATCACAATATCTTTGATGATGTCGATGGTCCCATAGACAGCTCGCCCAACACGGCAAGTCAAACCGATGACCCGCCCCTTGCGGTTGCGGATCGCCGAGATACGATGCAGTGTGCGTTCGATGCCGGCCCGATTGTCTGACCCAAAATCGCCCACACGGGCAATTGTCGATTCGAGATCGTCGGCACTTACTTCTTGGTCGCTGAGATACATCTCGCCCCAAGTGAAACGTGCTTCGGGCAAACGCCCCAAGTCCATCACCACTTCGAGCAATTCAGCCGACTGATTGGTCTGCTCCAACGCTGTCTTCACAGCGGGAGGTAGGATTTCTAACAACAGCTCCAGATCGTCTGTGATTTGGAGTGTAGCCATTGAGGGATTTGGTTCTATAATCGTCGAAGGTCCTTCCAAATTCTTAGGTCGATTCGCGAATGCGGTACGTTCTGTTCCCACAAACATTCCTTTGCTCAGGTTAAACGGGCCAGACTACGTTTGTATGACGAACGGCCGATTGGCCTAGAACTGAACCTAACTCGCACAGGTGTGCTGTAGTAAAAACTCAAAAGCGATATAAACAGTGACAGAATTTACGCAAGCCTGGGTTCAAGTTGCTGCTGAAATTCAAGCTGCAGAGGTAGCCAATCCAGTGCGGTGCGTAAGTGATGATTCAGTGTCGTATGCCAACAAGACGTTCCCTGCTATCCATGGGTTCCGATTGGTTGCATCGGTATCATTCCCCGGTAAGTTTAAAGTAGCTCATTGGCTTGGCTCCTCGGGCAAAGTGTACGGAGTCGGAATGACCTCGCGCACGTTCTCTAACATTGGCGTTTGGGTCGGGGCTACCGTGCGAACCCATTGCAAAACGTGTTTGACCATCTTCGTGCGGTCCGTAAAGGGCGCAAAACCGTAGTCGGATAAGACAGTGCCCAACACCCGCTCATAATCACAAACACCGACATAAATGGGAAGACGGATGCCATCTTGGCGGATTGTTGTCAACCCAAAGCGGACCAAATCATGGGGAATATTGCTATCGGGCAGTCGATGATCGGCCCAGATTTGCAACCAAATCCCCCGTCGCCCATAGCTGAGCTGCACACAGCCATGGATCTCCTGACGCTGTTCAAGCACAAAACTTTTGTACATTCCACCGTGCCACCAATCCAAAATCGGCGGACGGGCAGCCTCATCGGTTTGTGCGCCTTCAGCCTGTTGCACAGGCAAGGGCGTGATCCGCTCGTAGAAGCGCTGCAGTGCCCATTCATCTTGCCGGGTTTGTGGGCGGGCCGCTGTGCTGAGCTTGGTTGGGTAGGCTTTGGCTGCTTGCGCGTTCAAACGCCAGATCGTCTGGCGAGCATAGGGGCGAAACCCCACATGGCCAAACGTGCTGACCGGTAGAGGCTGATCCGGCACATCCGCATACAGCCGCATTAAACCATGCTGCGGGGCTGTCGTAACGGCATGAGCCAACAATTTTTGCCAAATGGCGGGATGTCCCCAAGCGGTGTCAAGCGCGGGCGCTAACAGTAGGATCTCAGCTTCGGGCCGACCAGGGCGTTTTTGTAGTTGGAGAAGCCCTGTACTGGCCAATCCATGTTCACGCCGGCGGAGGAGATAAGTAGTTACTTTCGCATCATTCCATAAGAAAGCCGCAGAAAAGGCGGCTTGAAACGCTGATCGAGGATTGAGCAGCCCCTCAATCATGGCTAATTTGGTCGCTTGCCTGCCCAGCTGTTGGACAGTAAAGAGATCGCCTAGGCGAACGGGACGAATCACTAACTTTACGCTCCCTAGTAGGAGAAGCAAAGCTACTTTCCTACTATGTTTATTCTACTGGATTCCGCATAAAAAAACAAGTAGGAATTTCCCCTTTCTGGGGCCGCTTGATTGTGTTTTGGTCAAGGATACAGTATAGTAAACAGCTGCACCCACACCGGTTTTCATCGATCTACTTACCACTACGAGTTTAGGGCCCGAAAGTTTCTCCACCAGGAGGATACGATGACTGCAGATGCTTCGCTCACAACAGTAGAATTTGGGAGCCAAGTTGAGCTTGAATTGATCGACCGCCAGAATCAAACCGAGGTGCTCAGCTTGACAATTGTTCGTGCGGCCCAGGCCGATCTAGATCAAGGCTTGCTTAGCGAAGAGGCGCCGTTGGCCCGGGCAATTCTGGGCAAGGCAGTTGGGCGCACCGTACCTTATCAGCAAGGGGAGCTAGTGAAAGTACGCATTTTGCATGCTAGCCGCACCAAATTGAGTGGGCTCGAAGATCAAGCGGCGCGCCGTCAAGCCGTGTTGCAAAAGGCCCGAGACGCTGCCGAACGGACCAACGCCGAGATGTTTGCCTCGTCATTCAGCAGCAAATGGGGCGATTATGAACTCAGCGATGATGACCCCTGGGAAAACCCGCCGGATTCGCAAGCGTAGTGTCTGCTGCGCTGGGAACTAGCTGGCACATGAAAATGAGCTACTGGCGATTCGGTGCTGCATAAAAAGAACAGCGCCGATAGCCAGTCTGATAGGAGAGCTGATGTCGATCAACGCAGTAACCAATGCCGTTCGCTGGCGAATTACCGGCACCCTCTTTGTGATCCAAAGTCTATTTGGCGGGGCTATGATTGCGACCTTTACGGTCACGTCGATCATCGCCGCCCGCCTCAGTGGGTATGAGAGCTTAGCCGGCCTCCCCGCCACCTTGGTCCTGGGAGGCCGAGCCTTGATCGGCTACCCAGTCGGGTGGGTCATGGACAAACATGGCCGCCGGGCGGGTTTTGTGCTCGGTTATTCGCTGGCAACCCTGGGCGCTATCTGGAGTGCGATAGCCATTACCCAGCTCTCGTTTTGGCAATTTTGTCTCGGCTCCACAGTCATGGGGATGGGGCGAGGCATCAGCGAGCAGACCCGTTACGCCGCCGCAGAGATTTATCCGCCAGCCCAGCGGGCCCGCATCATCGGCCTCTTGGTCTGGGCTGGGACAATCGGCTCAGTCGGGGGACCACTGCTGGTCGGGCCAAGCAACCAGCTCGCCACACAACTCGGCTTCGATGGTCAGAGTGGGCCATTTGGGGTGACTGCCATTATTGCTGCCTTGGCCACTTTGATGACATTTCTCTTTCTCCGACCAGATCCGCTCCAGATCAGCCGACAGCTGGGCTATGAGCAAACATCTACCCAAGCCGAGCAACCTGCGCGCTCGTTGCGGGAGATTTTCTCCCACCCCTATCTGCGGCTAGCTGTGGCCTCCTTAGCCATCGGTCAATTGGTCATGACCTTGATCATGGTGATCACTCCGCTGCACATGGCCCACCACGAACACAGTTTGCAAGCCATTTCTTGGGTGTTGATGGGACACACCTTAGGGATGTTTGGGTTGGCTCCGGTCACCGGTTGGCTAGTCGATCGACTCGGGCAACTGCCGATGGTGCTGATCGGAGGCTTGATCCTGATGATCTCCAGTATAATGACCCCGCTCGGGACGGACGTCACCTTTCTGATTGTAACGCTCTTCTTATTGGGATTGGGCTGGAATTTCACCTTTATTGCCGGTTCGTCGATGATGGCTGAGGCGGTGGCCATGCATGAACGTGGGCGCGCCCAGGGCTTCAGCGAATCGTTGGTTGCCCTGGCCTCAGGTAGCAGCAGTTTAGGCACCGGACTCGCCTTTGCTTATGGAGGAATCGTTTTGGTCGGCGCAATAGGCTTGGCTTGTTCATTGGCTTTTATGGCTGCGGCCTTGTGGACAGTACAGACGCAACGGGCAATCACCACGGAAGTAGCCTCGAAATCGAACTGAATGTAAGGAAATTGGGGATAACTCTGGGGATAACTCAAATTTATGGGGAAGGATCAGCCAATTGTCAGCTTGTAGCCTCAATGAACCGAGTAAATACTTGGGTCACTTGGGGAGTCGGGTAAAACCCAAAATGGCGATAAAGCCGTTGTGAACGCTGATTGCTCACTTGTGTGTTGAGTGAGATCGTTGAGATGTGTTGTTGCGCGACTGCAGCCAGCACATCCTCTAGTAAAAGCCGCCCAATCCCTTGTCCCTGCAATTGCGGATCAACAGCGATGCGCGTGAGGTGGGCACTGCCACTGTAAAGCGACAGCGCTGTATAGCCTACGATCGCACCATCCAATACCGCCACTTGCATTCGTGAAGTAAACATCAACTCCCACAGATCTTTGGGGCCATAATGCCATAAGAGATCAAAAGCGGCCGCATCCAATTGGGCGACCACTTCAATCTCATCTGGATGCAGCGGGCGAAGCTCTACGGCTGAGTGGGGCAACGGCGGCAGGGGGGGGATGCGATCTAGGCGGAAGAATTGGATCTCATCGGCGACGAGAAAGCCAGCTTGTGGTAACTCAGTGGCTAACCAAGGTGGCGGACCATAAACGACCAGTAAGGTCGACTGGCCGCTCTGCTCCAAAGCTTTGGTGGCTATCTGCAACAAATTTACTCCAGCCTCTGCGGGGGGATAGCCAAAGGCTAGGGCCAATGCCCGCAACTGTGCTCGCATTGGTGTCGTTGCTGGTAATGTGCTGGAACGCTCTTCGCGTTCTATCCCCACCAATCCCCAGATCCGCTGCTGCTCTTTACCCACCCACGCCCAGGACGAGCCGAGTAACCCCGGGAGATCTTCGTCGCCCAAGGTACGGTAGACCCAGCGCCCGCGCATAAATAGAGCGCGGATGGCAGCTAGGTCGGCTTCGGAAGCAGCGCGGATCTGCATAAAGCTTGGCCTAACTCAAAACCTTGCGTTGCCCATAGACCTGTTGATAATAGGCCTGGAACTCACCATTACGGATCGGTTCCCACCACTGGCGATTCTCGGTATACCAGCGGACCGTCTTGCGGATTGCTTCTTCATGCGTGTAATCCGGTTCCCAGCCCAGCGCCATTAATTTGCTAACATCCATGCAATAGCGACGGTCGTGACCCTGCCGATCTTCGACAAATTGGAGCAAGCTGCGCGGTTTGCCCAGTTCATCGAGCAGAATTTCCACCATTTCGAGATTGGTCATCTCGCGGCCGGTGCCGATGTTGTAGACCTCGCCGATGGTGCCTTTGTGCAAGACGAGATCAATGCCTTCGCAATGATCGAGAACATATTGGTAATCGCGCATCTGCTGACCGTCCCCATAGACCGGTAGTGGCTGGTCATTGAGCGCATTGGTCACGAAGAGCGGCACCACTTTTTCGGGATATTGGTAGGGACCAATGTTGTTGGCCCCGCGTGAGATGGTGATGGGCAAGCCATAGGTGACAAAATAGGCGTTGACAAAATGATCCGCACTGGCCTTGCTGGCTGCATAGGGGCTGCGCGGGGCCAAGTTGTCGGTCTCTAGGCTGCGATGATCGCCGTGAATATGGCCATACACCTCGTCAGTGCTGATTTGATGATAGCGCAGATTGCCCGCTTTGCGCGCCGCTTCGAGCAGCACATAGGTGCCAAAGACATCGGTTTGGATGAACGCGGTCGGGTCCAGGATGCTGCGATCCACGTGGGTTTCGGCCGCAAAGTTGACAATTGTATCAACCTGGTGCGCCTGGATGGCTGCTTCCACCGCTTGGGCATCACAAATATCCCCCTGCACAAAGGTGTAGCGATCCCCAAATTGGTCGGCAACATCTTGCAGGTTTTCCAACCGTCCAGCATAGGTCAATTTATCGTAAACTACCACACGGTAGGTAGGATACTTTTGTAGCAGATAACGGACGAAGTTGCAGCCAATAAAGCCAGCCCCGCCGGTAATCAAGAATGTTTGCATAGCCCCTCTAATCTAGTGAATAGATTTCAGAAAATTCTCGAGCAAGTTTGGGATGAGATTGATCCTGCTGCCTAGCTCGAACTCATTTTATCTAACGACGCCGTTGGCGCCGATGTCGCTCGCGGGCTGCCCGCAGTCGCCGCAATCGATCTGGCTGACGATAGGCCGGCAACGCAAAATCAGTGGTCAAAGTTAGGGTCGGTATCTGCACCAGCGAAGGGTGCAAGGCTTTGTCTAGCCGAGGCGGCGGCGGCTGTTGCCACCACTTTTGCCAACGATTGCGCTCTTCTTCCGCCCCATTGGTTGCCAAAAAGCCAATATCATCCTGCAAAAGTGCTCGTGTATGTTGCAAGACTGCCTCAAGCTGCTGCCAGTAATTCACCATCTGCGGTTGCAGACAGTGAAAGAGCTCGTGCGCTAGGATTGGTTGTTGGTCTAGTTGCGCAAAGGCAGGAGCAAACTCGGTTTGCCAAAATTGGGCAGCTTGCAAAAACGACGGCAAGAGTGGATCCACATAAAAACGGACATGAACCGTACTCACCCGCTCGCTGATTTTGAGCAGGGCAGTTGACTGGGCATAGGTGAGATCAAAATAGGCTGGCGCATCGAACTTTTCCCATTCGCCATAGGCGGCGGCTAAGCGACGCAACCGTTCGCTGATATGTGCGATCACGTGGGCGGCGGCGGTGGCCTCCTCAGCTACCGTGCCCAGCTCGATCTGATAGACTGGTACGAGGCGATCAGCATCAGCTTGGAGTGAATAAGGTAGCCCAAAGCGGGCTGGCTCATTCGTACGAAGGGCAGCCGCAAGTGCAGGTGTAGAACAAAGCGAAAACTGCATAAGTGTCGTTACACTAGCCCTGCTGTTACACAGCCTACAACCAAAGCCGTTAACGGAGCAACCAGAAGGAACACGGAGCGTGCGATACTTGTATCCTTCGTCCTTCGCACACGCTGTATTTGCTGTTCTCGTTCGCCGGCGTAAAGCGTGTTAATAGCCAGAGAGGACAGCGTCTTTCTCGGCGTTGAGCAACACTGCCCCCAAAATGCGCGCATGCACTTTCTCTAGGATTGATTTGGCGCGCTGGGCGTGGTCCCGTTTGGTGCGCCCTGCATTGATCAACAAAGCAACGCCATCCACTTGACTGGCCCATAAAGCAGCGTCGGTGACGGCCAACAAGGGTGGCGCATCACACAGAATATAATCAGCCAATGGGCGCAGCGCCACCAAGGCTTTTTCCAATTGTTTGGTGCTGAGTAGCGCAGTTGGTTGGGCAGTGGCGGGGCCAGCGGGCAGCAGCGAAACGCCTTCAATCGCGGTCTTTTGCAAGGGCGGCGCAGCGTCAAGCCCTTCGGTGATCCAACTGGTCAGCCCTTTTTGGTTGGAGACGCCAAAGACTTCGTGTTGTTGTGAACGCCGCAAGTCACCATCCACCACGATCACGCGGTCGCCCCCCTGCGCCATGACGACGGCCAAATTGGCAATCGCTGTGCTCTTGTCCAGCGTACCATCCACAGCGGCGAGCAAGAGTGTATGCAACGGCTGCGACAGGCGGGCAAACTCAAGATTGGTGCGTAGACTTTGATAAGCTTCGGCAGCGGGGCTGCGTGGATCGGTCAAGGTGATTAGGTTGATCATGCTGTTTTTATTTCACTCAATTACGGCTAATCCAGGCCTCATCGGTTACGGGATCTGCAATTCGCCCAACAACAACGTTTGATCCGGCCGGATGCGTTCCGTTAACTCTGCGTCGCCAGCTTCACTTTCCAGGGGCAGCCGCTCTCCGGTCTGCCAGTTATAGACGCCCAACACAAGCTGATACTGGCCCGCTGGCAATGTGGCTGGGAGCGCAAGTTGCTGTAGATCGTGCACAAGTTCAGCGGGCTGCCAGCTGCTCATCGGCCGCGGCCCCGCGTAATCGCGCGGTTGCCAGTCCAGTTGGGTTTGGGTTTGCCCTTGTTCATCCAGTAAATGCACAAAGAGCGAATAATCGAATGGCGGTGTTTGCACGCCCTGCCAGACAAAATGCAAATCAATGGTAGCTGGCGTGCCTTCATTCAAACGCCACTGCCATGTGCGCAACCGGATTTGCTCCGCAAAGCGAATGGCTCCCTGCTCACGCTCGCTCTCGGATGGGGCATTGAGCACTCGCCACCGCTTGCCATCCCACTGATAGGCACCCAACCGAGCGACTGTCGCTCCCTGTAATGGCACGACTGCTGCGCTCGCATTACTGATGGGCAAGCGCCCCGCTGCCTGCGCGAGATCTTCCTCAGTCGATACCGCGACCACGAGCGTAAATTGTGTAACGTCGAGCGTCCAAGGCAAGGTTTGCAGCAACACTGGCTGCTCCGCTTGCCATGCTGTGGTAGGATACCACATTTCGGCAGTGGGCGGATAAAACTGGGTATCATGCAATACATTGCCCGCCACATCCAGATAGCCTACATAAAAACGCAGGGGCTGCTCGATGGCGCTCAATGGCCGCCAGATGAGTTGCGTCACCAATTCGTCGTGGCTGTCGGTGAGCACCTGCACATCCAGCAATTGCAGCTGATCGCCAAAGGTGACGAGGGGATCAGTGGGATAGGGCTGGGTTGGCTGCCACGCTTGATAGAATGCTGCTGGGATCTCACGCTGAGCCTCTCCCCGGCGCAAGAGCAAATAACCATCCGCTGCGGCGGCGATGCCAAAATCCTCGGCCAACAGCTTGGTGACATCTTGCCACAGATCGTTTGGATGTTGCGGCCACGCCGGGCCCGTGACATCGAGGAAGATCGTGTCAGCGTCGTCAACGCGCGGGAAGATGTAGACGGTCTCGCGGCCGCTCACATGCGGATTGAGCCGATCGTGCGCCGAAACTTTGGCCTCCGGCGCGATCTGGGCGATGATCTCAGCAGCGCGGCGGTGATGGTCGGTGATGGTGTAGTGGCGATAGTTTTGCCCGCCCGGCAGATAGCTAAATTGGCTGTGCGCATAGAGCACGCCGGCCAACAATAAGAAAGCGGTTACTACGTTGTCATATCGTCCCAGAATCCGCTTCACCCAATCGCGCAGCCGCCGGGCGCCTTCGACCGCGGCGATCAACACGAAGGGAGCGATGGCCGCGGCGTACATCAACGAAGTCACCTCGTGCATGGCGGCGTAATCGGACAGCCAGTTGATGGCCAGCGAAGGCAGCGCCAACAAGAACAACTCCGGGGCCAGCGCAGCGAGGAAGCCAACCGGCAAAAAGAGCAGGAACAGATAGCGCCCAACCTGCGCCTCGATCAATTGCGCCCAGACTACCGCGGGCTTGGTGAGCAACGACCAGAGAATTTCTCCGGGTGATTCGCCCAGATAGGCGTAGCGCCCCCAGTGGATATTCCCGGCGGCAAAGGTCTGTTGGATCACCAACACCGCGAAGAGCGCCCAACTCAGGCTGAGCACCATGGTGATGATCCCCAACCGTCGGCGACGCAAGACCAACCATGCGTAGCCGCCCATCATGAAGATCAGTAGGGCAATCTCTTCTTTGCAGCTGGCCGCTAAGATGGCAAAACAGGCAAACCAGCCAGCGCGTCCCCGCCCCAGAAAATAGAAAGCCGCCAGCAAAAAGGTCGGGGCCAAGGTCAACGGATGGAATTCCAGCCAGTTGGCCGCTTGCAGGGTGGGATTGAGCAGCGCCGCCAGCCCGAAGAGCAGGGCGAACCAATCATTCCTCAGGCGGTGACGGGCCAGGACAAAGAGAGGCCAAGCACTCAACGCCACCATCGTTGCCTGCAAGATCAACAACGTCGGCGGCCCGCTGTAGATCCAATAGAGCAGCGAAACCGGCAGGATGATTGGCTCGACGTGGAGACTCAGCCGATTGATCACGCCCGGCTGATTGGTGAGGTGAAACGGCCTCCCGTAGGCTGTATTCCACACGGCCTGATCGAGATTGCCCATGTCGAGGGCACGGGCTTCGAAGGCATAAAAGCGTGTAATGGTCAGATAGCTAAAGCCGATAGCATAGGCCAAAATGGCCACGCACAGGAGTTGGGCGGGCAGCGAACGTGGCAACAAACGGCGCAAGCCCGTGTTCGAACTTGCGCCACTCGGAGAATTTGAAGTCATTTGTCGGGTCAAAACTTACACTTCCATTCGCTGCCCATCGCTCAGGGTGCGTGCGGTTTAAGCAGTTTTGGGAATCGCCACGCTCCCGGGTTGCGGTGCGGGTCGTGTCACATCGCGTGCGCCAGCTGTCTGCGGGATCGAGCCAAGAATGGGAATATCCAGGGTGCGCTCCACCACCGCAGGCGTACGCAGCAGATCGGCTTCCATCCAAGTCAGCAGCAAGACGATGGCAATCCCAAATAAGAGCCCCAGCACACTGCCCGCAATGGCATTCAGCAAGGGCTTGGGTTGATATTGCTCGGAATTGATCGCTCGGCTGACGATCTTGACCTCGATACGGTTGTCTTTGTCCTGTTGGGCATAGTAGGCCGTGCGCTCTTCGACGAACTCATCAGCTACAGCGAGTGCGATCAACTTGGCCACTTCCCCATCCCGATCCCGCGCTTCAACCCGAATGGTAAAGGTGCTGGAATCTGGCTCCACTTGCAGATTGCCGAGCAAGTCGTAGGGGTTTTTGTCCAACTGCGCCCGCGCAATTACCCTGTCGGCCACTTCAATCGTCATAATATTGGTCGCGAAATTGCGCATCAGATCTTTGGCAGTGTTGCCGAGACCCCAGTCGGGGCGAGCAGGCACCGTACTGACATAAACTGTGGCCCGATGCATCTCAGTTTGGAGCGTGCTGATGCCAAATGCCGCAACTGCGGCCACCACCATCGCGGTGATGATGATCCAGCCCCGTTGGCGCAAAATGCGCAGATACTCTTGCAAGGTCATGGTATTTCCCTCATCGACGAACAGCGTACTCTGCTAACTTTAGGATACAGCAGCCAAGTTGACAAAAAGCGAACTCGTTCCCGTAGAGAGTACTGCAATCGCTGTTAGTCACGAATTGAACGAATCGAGCCACAGCTCGAAACGGGATCAACTGTGTGACTTAGCTGGCGGCTTGTAGCGGGGAATCTCCCCAACCAGTTCCAACCCCAGCGCTTCGACCTCTTTGCGATTCCGCACGGAGGTGTCCAGATAGTCTACCACAAAAATCAGCCCAAGGCCGACCAATAATCCCAATAAAATGCGCAATGGCAATTCCAACCGTTGGCGCATCCCCGGACCGACTTCGCCAATCGTCGGGCCATCGATCAACGTTACCCCCGCGCCCTCGGTGCCCAACTGCTGAAAATAGAGCGGCGCATTCTCGGCCAGCTCCTCGGCCACCGCGTCGGCGATCAACGCCAACTGGTCGTGATCGGGCCAATTCAAGCTCAGCGAGAGAATGCGGTGCAACTGCCCCGTAGCCGCGCTGCCTTGGATCAAGCTGGGCGGCACGGTAATATTGGCTTGCGCCAAGCGCTCGCTGACATGGCGAGCGAACAATTCACTGCGCACCACCTCGGTGAAATCATCGACCAGATATTCGCTGGTCAGCCAGGCGTAATAGCGAGGATCGTAGGCAGTGTTGTCGTTCTCGCTGGCGGGCAGCACGCCGATCAACAAGCGCATGGATGCTGCATAGGTGGGGGGAGCTGACTGCCAAGGCCGCAATTGCAGCAGGCTCAACAGCGCTACCAGCCCCGCGAGCAGCAGGGGCCACCACCAGCGCCGCCGGATGATCGCCCAGTACTCACGGAGTTCCATGCTCGGGTTTATCCTTTCCGGTAACTGAGGTGCTGACCACCTGGTTGAGATAATTGATGAGCTTATGGCGGAAGTTGTCATAACTAAAGCGTTCCGCATGCGCCCGGCAGACGGCAGGATCATAGGCGGACGCATGGAAGTTGCGCAGCGTTGTCAATAAACTCTCGACCGTTTGCTCGGCAAAATGTTCACCCGTTTGCCCGGGCAGCACCGTATCCAGCGCGCCGCCATCTCTATATGCGATCACGGGCCGGCCACACGCCATGGCTTCGACGGGCGCAATGCCAAAATCTTCGAGCCCCGGGAAAAGAAACGCCTTGCAGCCCCGCAGCAGTTCCCGAATGCGCGACTGCGGTTGGCGCCCTAAAAAGGTGACGTTGGGGCTGGCTTGAGCCTCGAGCGCGGCCCGGTCGCGGCCATCCCCCACGATGATCAACTTCTCGTTGGGCAGGTGCGCAAATGCAGCCACGGCCAAATCGATGCGCTTGTAGGGAATCAAGCGGCTGACGATCAAATAGTAATCCCCCACGGGGACCGGCGCCGGGGTATAGAATTCGGTATCCACTGGCGGATGGATAATCTCGCTGGGGCGGCCGTAGATCTCGGCGATGCGCTTTTGCACCGTGGTGCTGATCGCAATGAAGTGATCCACCCGCTGGGCTGCGGCCCAATCCCAGCGCCGCAGGATGCGCAAGAGCGGCTGCAAGAGGGCGCTCACGGTGCGACTTAGCCCTTCGCGGGCACGGTATTGCTCAAAGAGCCAGAGGTAGCGAGTGGGCGTCAGGCAATAACAAACGTGGATCGCCCGCCGATCCGCTTGGGCAGTGCGCACGCCGTGGCAAAAACCACTCTTGTTGCTGAGTACCAGATCGTAATCGGCGAGATTGGTGGTGGCAAAGGCCAGCGGATAGAGCGGCAGGTAGCGCTGGTGTGACCGCCCGATCCCGGGCAACCATTGCATAAACGAAGTGCGGATCGGCCACTGACGATAGCGCGCCGGCATCCGTTCGGCGTCGTACATACTGGTGTAGATCGGCGCAGTGGGGAAGAGCGCCACTAATTCTTCTAGAACGTTTTCCGCACCACCGAGCTGGTTGAGCCAATCATGGACGAGGGCCACCCGCACATTGACTAAGGGGGTCATATCGATCGGCGGGGCTGGCTGCGCTGATCGATCGGCAACAGCCGAGGCCGCAGAAGCGAGAACCGGTTCACTCATGTTTGCCGTGTACCAGCTTCATCTCTTCTTCGATAAAATGGGCAATCAGCGAGCGATACATCTGCTCGATGACGTCAGGGTTGAGGCCCGCCTCACTCGCCCATTGCCGCCGTGTCTCTAACACATGTTGGAAGCGCGCTGGTGCGACTACTTCGTCCGCATTCTTTTTGAAGCGGGTAATGGCTTGCACGTAGGCAAAGCGCTTGCCCAGCGCGGCGATGATTTCGCGGTCAAGCAGATCGATCTGCTGGCGGACTTGCTCGATCGATGTGCATTCAGTCGGTGGTATCATAGCGTGGCATTGTAGACGAACTTGAGGGAATTTGCCAAAGCGCCTAGCTACTGCTGCCTGAGTGAATGATGACGCATGGCGAACGTCCATGCTCCACTTAGGCGAACCCTAACAATGCCTTCAGCTCGCGGATACGTTCTTGCAGGCGAGCTTGCTCGCGGAGCAATTGCAGCGGGATGTCGGTGGTGACCACAAACTCGGTCATTCGTTCTTCGATTAACCGCAAGCTTTCTTGGTAATTCTCCAACTGTCGCTGCCAAGAAGCCCGTTGAGACTCGTCTGGTCCAGTCG
>CAZMRA010000025.1:0-31023 GCA_964568485.1 uncultured Caldilineaceae bacterium
GTTTATCCTGTCGCCACCCCAAAACTGCAAGATGCAACGCTTTCGGGTATTCGCCCATTTGATATTGCCCGCGATCTGCGCCCGGTTGCTGAGTTGATTGCCGATGCTTTTGCTCAAGAGTTAGATTCGCATAGTAACGCTGCGTTGCGAGAAATGCGCATCATGAGCCACATCGGCGGAGTCCTCAAATTACTAAACCGGAGCACGGGCGAATTTGATGATATCTTTGGCGGCTTTGTCTGGCTTGAACAAGGCCAAGTCGTTGGGAATATTACCGTTCAGCGAGCTGATCGAGGGAGTGGCCGTTGGCAAATTGCCAATGTGGCGGTCGCTCCTGCCTTTCGCGGGCGGGGGATTTCGCGCCAGTTAATGGCCCGGGCGCTGGAACACATCCACGAGAATGGGGGGCGTTGGGCCGTTCTGCAAGTGTACGAACGCAACGTAATTGCCCTGACCCTTTACGAGCGAATGGGCTTTGAGATCGTGGGGGGGAATGTCGATCTACGCTTGGAACGATTGGGACCAGATGTTGCGCCAGTTGGGCCAATTGCGGATTTTTATCCCTTTAGTGCGAGCCACTGGCAACCGCTGTATGATCTGGCCAACTTGCAATATGGCTCCCAATCGCAGTGGTGGCGCTCACTACGTCGGGTCGATTTTCAGCAAAGTTTTGAACAACAAATTGGTGAATGGTTAGCCCGCACGGTGGGGCGCAGCCGGGTCTACCGGCGCTGTGTTCAAACCTATCAGCATCAATTTGATGCTGCCCTCGTGCTGACAGCGATGCGGTGGCGTGGTACCCATCAATTGCAATTTTGGGCTCGACCGGATCATTATGGTCAACATGAGTCAGACTTGTTGGGGTGGGCTCTCAACACCCTGAACAACTACCCGCGTTGGCCGGTCCAACTTAGTTTGAGCCGAGATCATGAAGCAGCGCTAGCTGTTGCGCAAGAGCTAGGCTTTCAGGTCCAGCAGACGCTACTGACTATGCGCTGTCGAGTAGATTAAACAATAATTCTTACGCACTTGACCCTGAGCTCTATCCGATTTGGTCGAGGTACGCGTACACCACTGAGGAGAGAACTGATGGGCGGATTAATTATCCGGCTTGTTGTGACGGCCGTTGCCCTCTGGGCGGCCCAATTTGTAGTCAATCTCTTTATTCCTGGCGGTATGGTATTGACTACAGCCCTACCTGGCTTACTTATTGTCGTTTTGTTATTTGGTATCGTCAATGCGTTGGTCAAACCTGTGGTTGGTTTGCTCTCCTGCCCAATTACCATCCTGACCCTGGGGTTATTCACACTCGTCATCAACGCTCTCATGTTGCTGCTTACGAGTTATTTTACTAGTATCGTCGGGGATAGTGAATGGCTGCGCTTTAGCGGGCCGGGGGATGGCTTCGTCGCTGCGATACTGGCCGGTTTGGCAATCAGCATCGTCAGTACGGTGATGAGCCAGGTGGTTGGCGACGCATGAAGGCCCGGTTCCTCCATTTTGCCGATTGCCATCTGGGGTATTGGCAATACAATAATCGTCAACGCTATAACGATTTTGGCCGCGCCTTTGTCTCGGTAATTGAAGCTGCTAAAGCCGAGCAGGTTGATTTTGTCCTCCTGGCTGGTGATCTCTTCCACAAACGCTCGATTGAAGCCTTAACCTTGAACCAGGCCATGTATGGCTTGGAGCGCTTAAAGGCGGCGGGCATTCCTTGCATTGCCGTCGAAGGTAACCACGAATTGGCCTATCACGATGAGCGTTTGGGCTGGGTAGAGATGTTGGCTACCCGCCAGTTGCTGGTCTTGTTGCAGCCCCAAATCACGGATGGCGTGCTGCAATTAAGCCCCTACACCAATCGTAGCGGTTCGTATTATGACCCGGTGCCAGGCGTACGGGTCCATGGTTTACGCTATGCTGGGGCGATCACCAATCAACTTGTGCAGCGCTATGCCGAAGCCTTGGCCGAACAGCCCAAAGATGACGTTCAATATTCGATTTTCTTGACCCATGCTGGCGTAGAAGGGGTCTTGCAAGACCAAGGAGGACTTTCGCTGCGCCAGTGGGGCGTGCTGCGTCCCTATGTGGATTATGTTGCCCTAGGCCACATTCACAAACCCTATAGCTTTGATGATTGGATCTACAACCCCGGCAGTTTGGAGAGCTGTGCCATCTCTGAAACTGAGTGGCCGGAGCGTGGCTACTATGTGGTTGAAATCGATACAGATGTCGCTGCACCGGATGCGCCCAAACATCGAGTCACCCTCAAAGCGAACCCTCGGCGCACCTTTCACCGCCTAACCATCAAGACTGATCTGCTCGATACGCCTGACCAATTATTGGCTCATTGCGACGAAATTTTTCAACGCCGCGCCCGCGATTGGCAAGTTGATCGTATACCGGCGGAACAGCGGCCCGTAGTGGAGGTGCAATTACATGGCACCTTACCTTTTGAGCGTAGTGCCTTAGATCTGCGTGCGGTCGAGGACTTGGTAAACCGTCACTTTGCACCTATGCTGCCATTGGTTAAAAATTCCACCCAATCGCATGATCGAGTGATCGAGGGCGGCGAGGGTATGAGTCGGCCTGAGTTAGAACGCCACGTTATCAATGGTCTGCTCCAACAAGATGGCCGTTTTCGCGGGCAGAGTGAGCGCTGGACTGAAGCTGCGCTTACGTTAAAAACAATGGCCCTTGGCGATGCCGCTCCTGAAGCGATTATCGATGAGTTGGCCAACCAAATCGAGGCCAATACGCCGGTAGTTTCCAGCTAATCTTTTCGTATGCGAATTCTCTCCCTACGGCTTGATAATACCAAAAGTTATCACCAAGCTGAGATCGTATTCGCCGATGGCGTTAATGCGATCGTCGGCCATAATGGCGCGGGCAAAAGTACCATCCTCGAAGCGATTGGCTTTGTGCTCTTTGACGCGCTCGAATACAAACACGATGACTTTGTGCGCGAAGGGGCAGATTGGGCTGAAATTGCCTTAACCTTTCAGAGCAGCCTTGATGATCGTGTCTATCAAGTGGTGCGCCGTTGTGGGGCCAGCACCCAATACCGCGTCTTTGATCCAGAATTGTCATTGAAGGTTTGTGAAGGCAAAGCCGATACCTTGCGCTTTTTGCGGCAACAGATGGGCGTGGAGCCGGGGTTTGATCTGCCTTCGCTCTTCCGAGATGCGGTTGGTGTGCCGCAAGGTGCCTTTACCGCCATCTTCTTAGAGGCTGCCGCTAGACGCAAACCCACCTTTGATCGGTTGTTGCAGGTGGAAGAATATAGCCGCGCTGCCGATCGCCTGCGGGAGCCGGCGCGTATTTTGCGCGAACGGCGTCAAGCGTTGGAGGTGGCATTGGCCGGGTTGTCTGCTCGCTTGGAACGGTTAGCGCCACTCCAAGAGCGTGTCCGCGAGCGCACTGGCGAGATCCAAAATATCAGCAAGCAGATCGGCTGCTTGGAAGAGCAACTTACCCAACAGCAGCAGATGCGCTCGGCTCTGGAGCAGCAGCAACAGGCGTTGAATGATCTGCGTAACCGGCAAGTGCAGGCCAGCACCCAGGTCGAAACCTTGGCGAGTCAACTGGCGAGCTTGCAGGTCGCGCTTCAACAAGCGCAAGCCGCCCGCACCACGCTTCTGGAACATCAAGCCGAGTATGATTTATATGTGGCTACGCAGGCCCGCCAACAACGATTGGATGATCAGGTGCGGCAGCGGGAGCAGCTTGAGCGGCGGCGGGCCGAGTTTGATCGGCAGTTGGCGCAGAGCGAAACGGAAGCGGCGCAACTGGCCCGCGAATTAGGGGAGATTGCCGCGGCTGAGGCCACTGTGGCAAGCTTAGCGGTGGCCGTCACCAAGCAGGAAGCACTGGAAGCGGCCCTCACGCAAGCGCAACAACAACAAGCTCGTTTGGAAGATGCCCAGCAGCAGCACAAAATCCAGGTTAATCAGGTGCAGCATCTGCGCAACCGTGTGGAGGAATTGACCCAACAGCTCGCACAATTGCAGACGCTTGAAGCCGAAAGCCAGCGCTATGAGGCCCAAATTCAGCAGGCACGTTTGACAATCGATGGCGGCAAAGAAGCGCAGATTGCCTGCAAAAATAGCGCTGATAACATCAAAAAACAGAATGAGGCCCTGGCTGATCTGCAAACGGCCAAATGCCCAATTTGCGAACAACCGTTGACTGAGTCGCATCGACAGCAGATGTTGCAGCGCAATGAGCAGCGGCTGAACGAATTGCGTGCCGACTACAAGCGTTTGACCGAGCAGATTCGTCAGCAGGAAGCCGCAGTACAAGCGGCGGAAAACAGCCGCAAACAGGTCCAGCAGCAACTTTTGCGGTTGCCGCGCCAAGCAGAACTCCAGCAGAACGAACAGGAATTGATCGCTGCTGAAGCGAACTTACAAAAGACAGCTGCCTTGGTGGCGGAATTAACCAATGCGCCCGCCACGGTCGCCCAGTTGCAGGCCCAGCTGCGGGCGTTGGGCGATCCCCGCCAGCAACAAGCGGTTGCCGCCGCGACTGCTAGGCGCCGAGCGGCAGTAGAAGGCTTGGCGACGCAACAGGCGGAACAACAAAAAGGTGTGCGCACCCAAATGCAGGCTTGCTTGACCGAGCTGCAACAATTTACTACATTGGACAGCGAGCTAGAGCAGGTGCGGGCGATCTTGCGCCAAACCGAACCGGCCTATCGCACTGTTTTGACCGTGCAACAGCAAGCCGCGATGGTTGAACAGATCAGCAGTGAGTGGGCGGCTGTGGATGCTCGCCATACCGCTGCTACTGCGCTGTTACAGCAGATCGACGCCGAGTTAGCCCAGTTGAGTGATCAGTTTGATCCCACCGAGTTAGCGCGGGTTGTAGCTGAAGAGCAACAGATCCGTAGCCAACTTAGTGGATTGCAGACCCAGTTGGCTTTGCTGCAGCAACAACAGCAGGCCGACGAGCACGAGATTACTCAACTGATGCACCAGCAGGTTGAATATGAGCAGTTAAGCGCGCAGAAAGCCCAAAATAGCACACAGGAAGAGGTACTGGATGCGTTGCGGGATCTCTTAAAGAAGGCTGGGCCGCAAGTCACCAAGGCACTGATCCTCCAAGTCAGTAACAGCGCTGATCAGATTTTCTGCGAGATGATGCAAGATTACACGCGGCGTCTCCGCTGGCAAGAAGATTATAGCATTACGTTAGAAGTTGAGGGGCGCTTGCGGCAATTTGCCCAGCTCTCTGGGGGTGAGCAGATGTGCGCCGCCTTGGCTGTACGTTTAGCACTCTTGCGTGAGATGAGTAATATTGACATTGCCTTTTTTGATGAACCAACCGCTAATTTGGACGATACCCGGCGCGATTCCTTGGTGCGACAGATTTTAGACGTTAAAGGATTTCGCCAATTGTTCGTTATTAGCCACGACGACACCTTTGAACAAGCTACACAAAACCTCATTCGTGTCCAGCGGGTGGACGGGGTTAGTGTTGTCCATACCAACGGTTAAGCAACAGAGGAGCCGCAGTGTCTATTCCCCAAATGCCTCAGATCCTGTATGGAGAAGAAAACATCCAGACGGCGCAGCTCGTACAGGCACGATTGCAACGATTGGGTTATGCGATCGAATGGGCAAATAGTAGTACGGCGTTACTGGAGTTGCTAAACACGGCCCAATATCAGCTGCTGCTATTGAATCCAGCGCTATTGGTTGATGATGCGCTTATCCAGGGCTGGCAAACCTCGAACCGCCCATTGACCATCTTGTTGCCGAGCAGCCATTCGGATCGACGAGGAGTATCTCGCGCATTCGAGCTTGGCATGGTAGAGCATCTTCTGTCTGGTTCACTTGAAGATCAGTTGCACCTGTTGCCATTGCTGATCGAACGGGTCTTTGCCAAACAGCAGGAATTGCTCAAAAGCGAGCAGATCCTCTCATCCTTACAACAAGACAATCGCAATTTAACTTTGTTGACACGAGCCTCACAGTTGTTCACCTCCACGTTGGATATGGACGAGGTGATCTTGCAATTGGTGCAAGCGATCACCGAAATTGTGATTACCGAAGGGAGTTCGGTCTGGCTGTGGGATGGTGAAGACTCGGGGTATTTGGCCTGTGTGGCCATGTATCTGGATGGGAAAAATATATCTTCGGGCCAGTTGCGCCTGCCGCCTGGTGCTGGAGTCGTTGGGTGGGTGGCGAATCATGCCCAGACAGTCAATGTAAGCGATGCGTATAGTGATCCTCGCTTTGCCGATAATGTAGACCTAAAAACTGGCTATACCACCAAATCGATCTTGGCAGTTCCCTTGATCACGCGTAATCAGGTCATTGGCGTGTTAGAATTGGTCAACAAGCGGGAAGGTTATTTCGACGAGCGTGAGGTGGAATTAGCCGAGACGCTGGCCGCTTATGCTGCCAATGCAATTGAAAATGCGCGGCTGATGGCTTCTGTCAGACGTCAACGTGATCTGCTCGAGCGCCAGAATGAAGCCCTCGATGCATTTGCCCATTCTGTGGCACATGATCTCAAAAATCCGCTGACCTTGATCGTTGGCTATGCGGATATGTTGCGCGAAGATAGTGCCTCGCTTTCCGAAGTGGTGGTCCAAGAGAGCCTAAACACTATCTTCGAATATGGGATCAAGATGAGCAGTATTGTCGACGCACTGCTGATGTTGGCGAATGTTGGCTTTGGCGAGCCGATCGAATGTGAGCCAGTGGACATGGGCTTGACGGTGCAGGCTGTTTTCCGCCGCATCGAACATATGATCCGCGAATATGAAGCTGAGATCACCGCGCCAGATGCTTGGCCGACCGCGCTGGGGTATAGCACTTGGTTAGAAGAGGTTTGGTATAACTATTTGAGCAACGGCTTGAAATATGGTGGCCGGCCCCCACAGTTGGTGCTGGGTTACGATGAGCTCGAGGAAGGCAAAATTCGCTTTTGGGTCCAAGACAACGGCCCCGGGCTCGAGCTTGAAAATCCACTGACGCTCTTTCAACCACAACCGCGGCACCAGCGCCGCAAATCCTCGCAGGGGCACGGTTTGGGGCTTTCCATTGTTCAGCGGATCATCGACCGCCTTGGGGGCACTGTCGGGGTTGAAAGTAAGGTTGGCCAGGGCAGTCGCTTCTCATTCACTTTACCTCGCGCTGCCACAACAACCAATACGGCATAAATCCATAATACCAAGCATAGAGCAAAGCCAGCCGCAACCCGGGCAGACCGTCGCGCCAGCCTTGTAGTTTGAGCGCGCGCCGCACAAATTCGCGCAGAGGTTGTAGCACAAAATTGTGCGGTCGTGGCTGAATACCACGCTCGGCTAGGATCTTAGCTTCATAGCGCACATAGTGCTGTTGCTTGGCGTGAAATTGTTCCCAATCGACATAATTGTAGTGGATCAGCGGTTCTTTAAGATGCCCGACTTCGCCGTTGATCTGGACCAATTCATGCACGGGGCGCTGCTGATCATAGTGCGCCGATTTGCGCCGGAAGAGGCGCAGTTGATAATCGGGGTAATAGCCACCAAAGCGCATCTCGTGGCCGACAATAAAATTGCGCCGCGGCACCCAAAAGCCATGATAGGTGGTTTGATTGATGCTGGCGCTGACTTCGTCGGCGAAGGCCGGGGTGGCGCGCTCATCGGCGTCAATAAAGAGAATCCACTCTGCTTCAACGGTCTCTAGCACCGCCTGGCGTTGGCTAGCAAAATTGTCAAAAGGGCGTTCGACTACCAACGCTCCGACCTCACGCGCCAACGCTTGTGTGCCATCATCACTGCCCGAATCCCACACGACAACCGTATCCACCCAACTGCGTAGATCCGCCACACAATCAGCGATATTTTCAGCTTCATTTTTGGTCAAGATGACCGCAATCAATGGTTTCACGGATATAAACTCACGAGTGCTTAATGGCTTGTCAAGCCATGCTGAAAAGTTTGGATAAGGGTATTGTACGTAGCTAATTCTGCGCCGAGTTCGCTGCCAGTCAACTGTCCCTGGGCAAAGCGCCGCCGCGCCACGTAACTGCGCCAGCGCAATCCGGCCTGAACCAGCCAGCGCACCAACTGCAGATACCCAAAAGGATAGAGCGATTGGTGCTTTTGATAGAAGCGCAAGCGGCTGCGCCACAGCCGTTCGTAACTGGGCCAGCGGACTTGTCGGCTGCTTTGGCCTTCGTAATGGGTGACGTGGGCGGTCGGCACGGCCATGGTCTGCCAGCCAGCCATACGCAACCGCAAACACCAATCGATCTCTTCGCAATAGAGAAAGTAATTGCGATCCAGCCCTCCCACCGCTTGGATGGCGGCCCCACGCACCATGATCGCTGCCCCCAAGACAAAATCCACCACAAATGGTTGATTCTCCTCCCAGCGATCACGAGGATAACGGCCATTGAGTGAGCTGGCGTAGAGCTTGGCCCACAGCGTGCGCAACCCCCGCAAAGTTGGCGCAGGGATCAAATCCAGCAGCAACTGAGGGAGCGAAGGAAAGGCAAAGGCGCCGTGCTGAAATGAGCCATCGCCATAGCGCAAATTAGCCCCACAGGCCCCAACTTGCGAATTCAGCGTCAGGGTAGTGGCTAGCTGCCAGATGGCATCAGTCGCGAGCTCGGTGTCGGCGTTGAGCAGCAGCACGTAATCGGGCGTGGTCAAGCTGGGCAACGGTTCACCGCTCCAAGCCGGGGCGTCGACCTCAAAGCCCAATTGGTGCAGGGCCAGGTTGTTGCCGCCCGTGTACCCGATGTTTTCTCGGCTGGCGATCAAGGTCGCTTGCGGGAATTCAGCCGCGACCATGGCTGCGCTCTCGTCGTGGCTGGCACTATCGACCACCACCACATCCACGCTGATCTGATCATCATGCTCATGGGCTGCGGCAAAAACACTCCGCAAGCAATTGCGCAGTAGATCACGCGTGTTGTAATTGAGAACGACGACCGCGACTCGCAAATTCATGACAGCACAGAACCCTTCAAAACTTGTTTCTGGGTTTATCGAAACTCACGGCACATGCACATTGACGGTGATGCGGTCGATGTTGTTGTTCGGTACGCTCACCGATTGGTGGATCAGCCCGCCCCACCAAAATTGGGTGCCCAGCGGTGGCGCTTCATCCATGATAATGCAGCCTTCAACTTCGCCGGATTTGCCGGGCATCAAATACCACTGTTCGTGACCTTCATCGTCGATCCGCCGCTCGAGCTGTTCCTTCTTGCCGATCGCCCAGCGATAGGGGAAGTCCAGCCCGGAAGTGTCAAAGTTGATCCCAAACCGCCACACACCGGGTTGTTGCTGCCAAGATTCCTCGTTGTAATCGCGGGCCAGGGTGTTGGAATTTTCGTTGAATTTGTACTCTTGCCCAGGCCACGGCCCCGACGTGCGGATGGGCACAGTGCTTTCATTGGTTACCACCGCCGAGAAACAGAGTTTGCCATTCAAGGGCACTTCAACCACCCGGTTCATCTCTTCCCACTGCTGGTCACCCCAATCGGCCCGCCAGTGGATCTCGCCCTGAGCGACATCGGCACGCGGTTTGCCCCCTTCTTCCACGGTCAACGCCCGCTGGACACGTACGGCATTGCCGGCGCGGTCGCGCGCTTCACCAATGATCGCATAGGTGCCGTCGGGCGGCGGTTCGGCATTGAGATCCACCCCGCCTTCGTAGCGATAATCATGATAGCCGCGCTCGGTTGGCTGGACCACCCCAGGGGTTTCGCTGATGAAATATTTAAAATTGGGGTCGTCCTCGCTGATCAGATAGAGCAAGACTTGGCCCACATCTTTGGTCAGGTAATAGCTGATACTGACCCAGTCGTCGCGCATGCCGTCTTGATTGGGGCGGAAGATATCCGGCACGACGGCAAAATTGTGCAGTTCGGGCACTTCGGTGTCGCCATCTTGCAAGGTGATGGTGCCGCTGGCCCGTTCAACCGTACCCATGTCTTCGACTGCCTCGATGTACCAAGTATAGACGCCATCATCCAGCACCCGGCTGAGGATCTCCTGTGGGCCGTAGTCGGTCTCGATGATCTCCGGCTCGTCTACCACCCCACCCCATTGGACACTATAATCTCCGGGGGAGCGGCGACGCTCGCGGCGAAAATAGAAGCGCTCGCCCGCCTCATTTTCAAAGTAAATGCTGACATTGGCCGGGCGGCGCAGACTGTAGAAGATTTCGGTGATGTCTTGGTTGCCATCGGCATTGGGGGTGATGGCATCAGGCGTGACGCGTACATCATACAGCAGTGGGCCCACCGCAAGATCTAGCTGCCCACAACCACCTAGCAGCAATACCAAGAGCAGCCCGCTATAGCTCACTCGCCGGAGCATTTGGGCACATTGTTCATTCGCAATGAAACAAAACCAACGCATGCTTGCCTTCATTTTCATGGAAAGTTTATTCATGATTCTGCGTGAATTCTGGTGTCAACCGCAGAATCAGTAATTAATCAAATTCCTCGATGGTGATCGGTAGATCAATGGTGTCTTGGCCATCTTCGGTGAGGAGCGATTGTGGCTGTTGAGCATCCACCCGATAAACGGCCAGGCGCAAGGTGTAAGTTCCCACGGCTGGCTCAGGCCCCAGCCAATCCGTTGCCGGGATCCGACCCATGACCGTTTCTTGCGCTCCCCACCGCTCTACAGGATAGGTGTAGACTGACGGGCGGCGGTCGGCCAAGCGGATCAGTGGGCTGCCATCGGCCAGCAACGTCTCCCCGCTGATGCCATAATCATCAGCCAAATTGGCGTCATCGACCAAACGTTGCCAGAAGAGCAGCAGATCACCATTTTCCATCACGTGATACCCCTGCAGTGCCAGTTGATCGGCGAAATTCACGCGCAGCGGCATCGAGATCGGCGGCGCATCGGCAATCCGTTCGGGGCGAATGCGGGAAAAGCGTTGCAGCTCCAGGCCCCAATAGCGCGCCGAAAGTCCTTTTTCGCGGCCACCCAATTCCAGTTGAACGGGCACAACTCCGGTCGGGTCGACAATATCCGCTTGCCATTTGACCAGCCAGACGCCACTCTTGCCGCTTTGGGGCGAGAATGTGGCGCGCAATGGCTCTACCGTATTAGCAAAAGTCAGCACCGCCTCGACATCCAACACGTCGATCTCGGGCAGGCGGACAACCGGCAGGTCCGGCGCATAATAGTACCACGCTGGCGCCGCATGGCCACTTACCAGCATGATCGTCTCTTGTGGTTCGATCTCGTTGCGCAAGAACGTGGTCAATTCTCGCCAATTGTCTTTGGTGTAAGCCCGGTCGAAAAACCAGTTGGCATTGCTCCACAGCGCAGCAACGACCAGAAAGGCGAATCCGCCCGCCATGGCAATCCTTTGCAGGCTACTGCGCCGACCTGTTGATGTTGGACTGGGCACGGCGAGGCCGACCCCCCACAACAGCAACAAACCGGGCAGAGCGATCAATGTATAACGCGCATTAAATTTTGGCGTAAAGGTCGCCAAGGTCATGACTCCGGCTACGGGCACGAGCAACCACAGCAGGGACAGGTAAAGCACGCTCCGCAATTGTGGATCACCGGCGCGCCAGAGACGGAACAGGGCAATCAGGCTAAGTAGGCCAAAGGGGATCAGCAGCCAGCTACCCACCGTTTCGGGCATGGTTTCGCCACTGGTAAAGGTGAGCAGCACTGCCCGCAGCCCTTCGCCGAGCTTAAATTCGCCCTGCCAATAGCTACGATCCACGGCCAGCTGCCGGAACATCGGTCCCAGCCAAGGGAGATAGAGCAGCAGAACCACCACATTGGCCAGCAGCAAACGCCGCAGCGGTGTGGCTTCGCTTAACCATGAGAACGCTGGCGCGCCAGACGCAATCAGCTGCACGGCTTGCGACCGTTTGTGCCATAAAGTCAGCTGCGGGCGTTGGTATATCAAGGCAAATACTACCAGAGCAGCAAACAGGAAAAAGGCAAAATAATGGGTGTAGATGCCCGCCGTAGCGGCCAGTAGATAGCCTGCAATGACCAAAGGTGAAACTTGCTCTGCCAGGAGTTGCCAGCCAAAGCTGACCATCATCACGCCAAGCGCAACCAGTAGCGTATACATGCGGGCTTCTTGGCCATAATAGACCAGTAGCGGATGAAGTGCTGCGATCAGGGCCACCCAGCGCGCCGCAGCTGGACGCCCGCTGATCCGTTGCGTTAAGCTCGCCAGCAAAGGGACCGTCAACACGCCGAACCAGGCCGATGGAAAGCGCACACTCCATTCGCTCCAGCCAGCTAGCCGGATCCAGCCGCTGAGCAGGTAGTAATACAAGGGCGGTTGGATGTCGTTGGCCGTCCAGCGGGTGAGCTCGGTCAATGAGCGACGGGCCAAATCAACGCTGACGGCCTCATCATACCAGAGGCTTTGGCCATCTAACCGATAGAGGCGCAAGCCAAAGGCCAGCAGCAGGCAACCGAGCAGCCAAAGCGTCGTGAAACGTCTTGGGGTCATCATTCCACCGGGGCTTCGGGTGTGGGACTGTATACTGGGCCGTACGTGACTGGCTCGTCGGCAGGGGGCTCGGTCGCTACTGCTGGTTGCGGCTTGCCGAGCAAACTGACTCCGGCCATGAGCACTTCACCCAGCATGGTCCAAACACGCATAGCCAAAGCGGCCACCGTGACGGTGCCCCCATCCACCAGCGGGACCAACAGCAGATAATAGGCACCTTCGCGTACGCCAAACCCGCTGGGCGTGATCAAGCTCAGCACGCCGGCCGCATAGCCCACGGCGAAGACCATGATTAGCGGCAAAGCCACAGCAAATACCTCTGTCGATGGATAGGCACGCAGACTAAAGGTGAGGGCCGCGAACGAGATCCCCCAGAGCAGCCAACTCATGATGGCAATCAGCAACAAGCCGAGCAGATCGGCGGTCGAAAGCTGAACGCTGAGTGTTGCCCGGCCAGCTTTGCGCAAGGCCCAATTGACCATTCTCAATAACCAAGCAGGTCGTAACAAAAAAGCAAATATACCGAGAGCGCCCAGAGCTAACAACCAGGGTGTCGCTCCGGCGAGTAGGTCGAGCAGTAAACTTTGATTGGGCCCAATCAGCACATAAACGGCAGCCAATGGAATCACCGCCAGTAGCGTGACCACTTGGTAGAGCACCATGCTCATCAACGTGGCTTCAGGGCGGACGCCTTGTTGTTGGCTGTACACAGCCATGCTCAGTGGTTGCCAGATGCTACCCGGCACGTAGCGGACCAACGCACTCAGAAACCAGATGCGCCAAGCTGCCCGGAAGGGAAGCTGTCCGCCCACGAGGGCTAGCACGCGACGCCATAAACTCACTTCGACGAACCAGGTAGAGGCCATGAAGAGCGCCGAGAGCAATAACCAGCCGCCATGCAAGCGCCAAGGATAGGCGCGCAATTCAGTCCACTGTGTACGCAACAGCCAGCCGATCAACAGTAAGCTGAGCAAGATCAACAACGGCTGGGCCCGCTGTAGCCAACGTTTTGCCATGTCGGCAAGTATACCACGTTCGTCGAGTGCAGCGAATTATTTGTCGTCTGTGACCAGCGCCACGGCACGTACTGGAGAGCCATCACCCCCTTGAATTTTGAGGGGGAGGGCAATGAAGAAGACTTCGCTCGGCAGCTGATCGACATTGATCAAACACTCGACGATCACGACCTCGCCGCGCAGCAAAGTTTGATGGACTTCAGTCAGTTCGGCTTTATCGGCCAAGGAGGCGACGGATGGCATCTCGACGCCGAGCAGCCAAATACCCTGTGCGACCAACCACTCCGCCAAGTCACGCGAGATGCGAGGGAAACTGGTGCGATAATCCGCTTGCTCGGCGTGTGTTCCCCATCCGGTGTAGAGGATCACCCGGCTGCCGGGGCCGATTTCCTTTGCTCGTTCGCCCAAATCCTCAACGGTGAGCAGCTCATTCGCCCCGCGATGGGAGACATCGATCACCAGTGCTGGCCCTACACATTTGCTCGGGTCTACCTGTTCGAGGGTTTTGCCTTCCGGGAGAAAATGACGGGGTGCGTCCGCATGGGTACCGGCATGGCTGTAGAGTTTGAGTTGCGTGGTGGTAAATCCTTCCTGGGCAATGCTGGTATTGGGGGCAATTTCGACGCCGCGCATGCCATGATAGGCGGTGAGGGTCAGGTCGATCAGCCGCTCTGGCATTGATGATTCCTTTCATGCTGTTCCTGGGCTGTTGGGTGGTTGTAGGGTAAAACTGAAACCTCGCCACCATGTGCAAGAGCGGTTCTAGACATGAGTGGCGAGGTTGAGAGTACCGTTAATTAGACTGGTGCGACCTTAACCCAGCAGAGCCTTGGCCGCACTAGGCATTAAGGCAGGCGGATGGTTTGACCGACTTGAATGATCGATGTTTCGGTCAATCCGTTAAGTTGCAACACTTGCCGCCAATCAACCCCATATTGCGCAGCAATGGCAATGATCGTCTCGCCACTGGCCACCGTATGAGTGCGCCCGCTCCCACCCGTGGTGGGCGGTGCAGCGGTGGTGGTGGCCGGCTGCGTAGTAGTCGTTGTCGCTGTGCTTGTTGTCGCTGTAGTCGTTGTGGTCGTGGTGGTTGCCGGCGGGGTACTGGTCACGGGAGTAGCATTCGCAGCTACACCAGGTAGACGCAATACCTGCCCGATCTCGATGATGTACGGCTCGGTCAAGCCATTCGCGCTAGCTACATCCTGCCAAACAAGGCCATAACGCGCGGCAATTAACGAAACGGTGTCGCCCGCCACAACTGTATAGTCCATTCCTGCCGGCGGGACCGTTGTGGTGCTGGTCGTTGCTGGGGTGGTTGTGGTTGTCGTTGTGGCGGTTGTTGTCGTGGTCGTCGGCGTCGACATTGTTGGTTCTGCCACGTTGACAACGGGCTGTGTCGTAACTGGAGGAGCTGCCGGCACTTCACCAGCGCTGACGCAAGGTGCACTGCCGGAGTCGCTAAAGAAGGTCTGCCCCTCGATCGGGATCAGCTCCCAGTCGTAGCGGTCGGGATGGAGTGTCAACTTCAGGACACCGAAAACTTCCGTATCGCGAGCTTCGCTGTTCGGTTGGATAAAGGCCAGCGAGCGATGACGGTGCCCACCAGTGCCAACGATGAATTGGCGGACGCCTCGCTCTGGCTCTAATGCCCCACTGGGGCTCTGGGGCGCAAAGCGTTCATAATGATGGTCATGTCCGCTGAGGAAGAGATCGGCCCCATATTCATAGAGCGCTTGAAAGATGGCTTGACCGGATCCGGGTTGACGGCCTGAGCTGAAATAGGGGCGATGGAAATAAGCCAGCGTACACTGCCGCGGATTGGCAGCAAGATCTGCGCGCAACCATTGTTCTTGATCCGAACCTGCATCGTAGGGCTGTTCGCTATTGAGGGCAACAATATGCCAATCCCCGACATCAAAAGAATAATAGCCTTTGCACTCGTTGGTGCACCCTGGTTCCAGCGGCGTGGCCCGATCGCCCCAATAGGTGAAATAGCCGATTGGGTTGCCCGAACCATATTCCCGATTCCCAGGCACCGGGTAGGTGCGATCTTTAAAGCGGCCCCAAGTTGGGCCATAACATTCGTTAAACTCTTGCAAGAGACCCGCATCTTCGGCACCGTCGCCCACCACCAAGACAGGAGCGCCGGGATAACGCTCGACAATTTGGGCCGTCGCTTCGTCTTCCCAATTGCCGCAATTCGCAACATCGCCTGCGGCTAAAATGATCGGTGCATCACTTTGTTGCAGCGGCGCGGCCACGACTTGCCCGTAGGGTGACAGGATCACACTCAAAAGTGGCAGGCCGACTGCACTCAGGATCAATCGCCAGAATCGTCGCTGCATGGTTGCCCCCTAAAGTTGTTTAATAGAAAAAATGAGTTGGTTATGCTGAAAACTTAGAAAACCGGAGAGTCGATGCCGCTTTATCAATAAAGACGCATATTCAGCACAAATAGTTGCACAAATCTAGCTAAATTATAGCGAGAATCGCTTAAGCCCACAAGTGAGCATATTTTAGCCCGCTGCCTGTGTTGAATAGGACAACTTGCTCATCGGGCTGAATCCAGCCGCGTTCCAGGAGTTGTACTTGCGCCGCTAAGCAGGCTGCGCCTTCCGGCGCGGGGAAGATGCCGGTCGTCTCGCCCATTACTTGCGCATAGTGAAGCATCTGATCATCGCTGACGGACAGAGCCAGGCCACTGCTTTGGCGGATCGCCCGGAGGATCAGAAAGTCGCCAATGGCGATGGGAACACGCAAGCCATCGGCTACGGTGCTGGCATTTTGCCAAAGTTCGGCATGCTCCTGTTCTTCCTCAAAGGCACGTACAATGGGGGCACAATTGGCGGCTTGTACGCTCACCATGCGCGGCCGCTTGGAGCCGATCAGCCCCATCTGCTCCAGTTCGTCGAACGCTTTCCACATGCCGATCAATCCGGTACCGCCGCCGGTCGGGTAGATAATCACATCGGGCAGCGACCAACCAAGCTGCTCGGCCAGCTCGTAGCCCATGGTCTTTTTGCCCTCGATGCGATAGGGCTCGCGCAGGGTGCTTACATCGAACCAACCATGTTTCGCCGCGCCCGCTCGTACCCGCGCCCCACAATCGTTGATCAAGCCATCCACCAGCGTCACCTCGGCGCCCAAGACTTTGCACTCCACCTGAAAGGGCGCAGGGACATCGCGCGGCATAAAGACATAGGCGGGGAGACCTGCGACGGCTGCATAGGCACTCATGGCACCAGCCGCATTGCCCGCGCTCGGAATGGCGAGGCTTTTAGCGCCCAATTCATAAGCCCGACTGACGGCCAAGGCCAGCCCGCGCGCCTTGAAACTTCCGGTTGGGTTAAGTGATTCATCTTTGATCCACGTGTTCGGACAGCCGATCCGCTCGCCGAGCTGGCGTGCTAAGGGTAGCGGCGTCCAACCTTCGCCCAGCTTGAGTATGGCCTCTCGATTTTGGACGGGCAAGACTTCTTCATAGCGCCACAGGTCGAAGGGGCGAGTTTGGAGGGCAGCTTTGGTCAAGGTGGCCGCGGCCTTTTGTAGATCATAACGGGCGAGTAGCGGTTTGCCACAACTGGTGCAGAGATTGAGTAGTTGATTGGCGTCGTACGTTGCGCTGCAGTAGCCGCATTCTAGGTGGGTGAGGGTCGACAGTGTTTGCGTCATGGCGGATCAACTCCTTGGAAGCAAGTTTGGATGATAGATTGTGGCGTTGCTTGGTTGATCCTATGGTCCCGCCAATGGCAATGCCTTGTCAAATTGTTTCATGGGTAAGTTGGCCTGTTCATCACTTCTCCCAAAACCGTTCACATTTTCTTCACAAGTTCGTTGCATCCTTAAAGATAAGCACGTGCAGACAAGCACGTTGCTCCAAAGTAAAAATCGCTGTGTAAATAAGTAAAGGAGCATAACCATGTTTGAACGTTTACAACAGATGGATCGACGAACAAAGATTGGCTTGGCCGTGGCAGCAGGTGTGGGCTTATTGCTCTTCGCCACCATTGCCGGTGTGATCCGCCAAGCGGGTTGGAACGAAGGTTTCCTCTTTGGCTTGATGGCTGGTCGCGGCAACGAGCTTGAGCACGTCGCCCCCTATCTTGGGCAGCGCGGCTTTTATGGCCCGCATGCTTGGGGCGGTCACGGCTTTGGGTTTATCGGAGCTTTCTTCCGCTTTGCCTTCTTCGCCTTTTTTGTGATGCTCATCTTCAAGATGATGGGGCTCTTCTTCTGGCGTCGACACCATGGCTGGCACCCGTATGGGTATGGACCACAAGCTGGGCCGTGGGGGCAACCGCCAGTGGCGCCGTCGAATCCAACTGCTGGGCCTAGTGCGGGCAGTGAAACCCCAAGTGGTGGGCCTGCGGAGCCGCAGCAACCCCAACAACCGACTGGATCAGCACAATAAGGATGAACTGGGAGTGCGGCACACGAACGTCGCACTCCTCTCCATTTGAAATCGAATGCTGCAGAGGGGGAATTATGTTGACACTGTATAGTAGCTTTCTGTTTTTGCATGTGACCGGCGTTATTTTGTGGCTAGGGACTGCCGCCACCATGAGTTTGTTACTCTGGCGCGTTACTCGCCACCATGAGGCGCAATTCACCGTCACCTTGCTCGAACAAATCGGCTTGGTGGGTGTCCGCCTGACCGGCCCTGCCGCGCTCTTGACCTTGCTGGCTGGCATTGCAACCACACTTAGTGTAGGCTTTAGCTTTGGAACTTTGTGGATCACGTGGGGCTTTGCTGGCGTGCTGGCTTCGATGGTGTTAGGAGCGGGGTTCATCCAAAGGACGGTCCGCCAATTGCGCGAGCTGCTGGTCGCGGGGAGCACCTCGGCTGAAGCCCAAGTGTTGACGTTGCAGCGCCGTTTGCAGTGGCTCAATTTCCTCAACTTGTTGATTTTGTTTTCGACGGTCTGGGCCATGGTCGCCAAACCAGCCTGATCCGTTTCCTACTTTCTGTATCCCAAGTCCAATCTCATGAACGAACTGATCTTAGTGGTTGACGACGAACCGAAAATTGTGCGATTGGCGCGTGACTATCTGGAGCAGAATGGGTTTCGCGTCTTGCCTGTCGGGGATGGCCCCAGCGCTCTGGCGGCAGCCCGTCACGAAAAACCCGATTTGGTGGTGTTGGATCTCAACCTGCCGGGCATGGATGGGCTGGATGTCTGCCGAACCTTGCGGCGCGACTCAAATGTGCCTATCATCATGTTGACGGCGCGGGCCGAAGAGATGGATCGCCTGATCGGCCTGGAGTTGGGGGCGGATGATTATATCGTCAAGCCTTTTTCGCCCCGCGAATTGGTGGCCCGGGTGCGGGCAGTATTGCGCCGTACCCAGGGTGATTTGCCGGCCCCAGGCTTGATCCGCAGTGGTAATTTGGAGATCGACCTGAATGGTCATCGCGTCACCATGCGCGGTGAGCCGATCAAACTGACGCGCATCGAATTTAACCTGCTCGCCTTGTTGGCCCAACATCCTGGCCAGACCTTTTCCCGCAGCCAGTTGATTGATCGGCTGCATGGCGTAGCGGATGGCAGCTTTGAGCGCAGCATCGATGCCCATGTGAAAAATTTGCGCCGCAAAATTGAGCAAGATCCCGCTGATCCCCAATATTTACTGACCGTGTCTGGGATTGGCTATCAATTCACCGATCAGATTGAGCGATGACACCTCCAGAGCAAGCGGGTAGATCACCCAATCGTTGGCCGTCGGGTCGAGAGGCTTGGCGCGACGGTGCACCGTGGATGCGCGGAGCTTGGCGTGGCCGCCGACGTCATTTTTTCCTCCGCATCTTCATCTTCCTGCTGTTGCTGATATCCTTGGCGGCGGGGGGCATCGCTGCGCTTGCTTATCATCTCACCCAAATCTTTGGGGGCGATGGTGAAGTTGCCCGCTTGGTGTGGATCAGCGGGTGCGGGCTTTCCTTGGCGTTGCCTCTGCTCGCGCTCGCGCTCTTGGCGCATGCCTTCCGCCGTTTCGCCTTGCCCCTGGCCGATATCATGAGCGCGGCGGATGCGGTGGCCGAGGGGGATCTCTCAGTGCGGGTTGAGGTCCGGGGTACGCCCGAATTCAAGCAACTGGCCCACTCCTTTAACCGCATGACCGAGGAGTTGGCCCGGACCGATCAACAACGGCGCAACTTGACGGCGGATGTGGCCCATGAGTTGCGTACCCCTTTACACATCATCCAAGGCAACTTGGAAGGGATGCTCGACGGGATCTACCAACCGACTCCCGAACAGTTGGAAGCGACGCTCGAGGAGACGCGTATCCTCGCCCGCTTGGTGGAAGATCTGCGGATTCTGTCACTGGCCGAAGCTGGCGAGTTGCCCTTACAGCAAACGCCAGTGGATATCGCCGATCTGGTGAGCGATGTGTTTACCAGTTTTAGCGGTCAAGCGGAGGCGGCTAATCTGGAGCTACGAGCGGACCTTCCGGCAGATCCAGCGTCAATTTTAGTGATGGGTGATGCCGATCGGCTCGATCAGGTCTTGAGCAATTTGATGGCAAATGCTATCCGCCATACTGCGGCGGGGGGAACGATTACGCTGGGGGTAACGGCCACGCCGGAGCTAGTGCGCATCCGCGTGCAGGATTGTGGCGAGGGCATCGCGCCGGAGGATCTGCCCTACATCTTCGACCGTTTTTGGCGGGCGGATCGGGCGCGCACGCACAGTGGCGGCGCAGGCAGCGGATTGGGGCTCTCGATTGCCAATCAATTGGTGCGCGCCCACGGCGGCAAGATTGAGGTCGAAAGCGAGTTGGGGCGCGGCACGACCTTTCAGATCGAATTGCCCCGCCTACACCTATCAGAAGCGTAGGCTTCCTCCCTTTGTAGCATTTCGTAGATTTATCACTTTCCCTTATCTGCGATACAATCACCTCACCGTTTTATGCTCGTGTGCTTGAACATCGGGTTGGACGCTCCGCTTTGGCTAAGATTCCAGGCGGGGAACCACTGCTAGCTACCATAACCATTGTTGTCCTGCTCGAAGAACTCTGCGAAACCGAAGGCACAGACAGCCAAGATAGCAACCTGACCATTCGTTATGACCCAACCAACTGTATCCTCCGCAACCGATCCGCAAGCCAATGAGATGCCGGTGCTCTATTGCGCCAACCACCCGACGGTAGAGACGCTGTTACGCTGCAATCGCTGCGCGAAGCCGATCTGCATGAAGTGCGCGGTGAAGACACCAGTGGGGTATCGCTGTAAAGAATGTGTGCGGCAACAACAAAATGTCTATTTTAACGCCGAGACACGCGACAATCCTATAGCCCTTGGGATTGGTTTTCTGGTGACGTTACTGGCCACGCCGTTGATTTCGCTGATCCTGGGCCGTACGGGTTTCTTTGGCATTATGATTGCGCTCTTTATTGGGGCTAGCGCTGGCGGGATTTTGGCTCAGATCATTCGTTGGGCCGTTGGTCGTCGCCGAGGGCGTTACCTCCCCTATTTTGCTTTGGCGGGGATTATCTTAGGCGTTTTGTTAGGGAGTGTGGTTTCGCTCTTTGTATCAGGGATTTTCCCGCTGTTCAGCCTCCCGATGATCGTCTTTGCCTTTTTGGCGATTTCCACGGCCTATCAACTATTGCGGTGAAGTGTGCCATGTGCAATGGCATGTGGCACTAAACACTGCTCACTACCCGTTATTTCCTTGCTGTTCAACCTTGCCCGACTAGCCGCTTGAAAAGGAGAGCCGATGCGCAATGACGATCCGTTTGATGACCTAATCCGCTCACTGGAAGAAAACTTGCAGCGCGAGCGTCGTCTACCCCCTCCACCTCGTTCACCTCAGCCCCCGTCTAGCAATGAACCGATCAACCCGCGGCGTTATTTGTGGATCCTCTTGCCGATCCTGATCTTGCTGTCGTTTGGGCGGATTCTGAACTTTTATACCGACTGGTATTGGTATGACAGTCTGAATTTGTCCAGCGTCTTTTTTACGCGCTATTGGTCATCGGCTGGACTGTTTGCCGCGGGCGCACTGGTCGCTTTCTTGTTCTTTGCCGGGAATGTGCTGCTGGCGCGCCGTTTAGAACCCACAGGCCTCGCCACTACCGTGGTTGAACCCTTACTGGCAGCCTTTGGATTGCGTGTCCCCGTTGCGTTCTTGGCGGCTGGCGCGCTCTTTGCCTTGTTGTTGGGCGCGAGTGCGGCGGGGCGCTGGGAAGAAGTGTTGTTGTTTGTCAACCAAGTTGCTTACGGGTTGGAAGATCCAATCTTTGGGCATGATATCAGCTTCTTCCTCTTCACCTTACCCGTTTGGACTGAATTGCGGGGCTGGCTGATGGCCGTGGTAGTCATCACCTTGATCGCCAGCGCGTTGATCACCGGGTTGGGCATTCGCGGCTGGTCGGCCTCGCGCCGCGTGTTGATTCACCTTGCGGTCTTGGCGGCGCTGCTCCTGCTTTTGATCGCCTGGGGCTACCGGCTGAGTGCCTATGGATTGCTCTACAGCCAGCGGAGTGCTACCTTTGGCGCTGGCTATACCGATGTGCACGCCCAATTGCCAGCGTATAACTTGCTGGCTGGGGTGACATTGGTGGCGGCTGTGGCTGTCCTAGTGGCTGCCTTTATCCGCCGTGGCTGGCGGACGATCAGTGGCATATTGGTGGCCTGGGTCCTGCTGAGCTTTGCCGCGGGGAACTTGTACCCGAGTTTTGTGCAGCGCTTTCAAGTCAGCCCGAATGAATTAAACCTCGAACGTCCCTATATCGAGCACAACTTAACGTATACGCGCATCGCGTTTGATTTGAATGACATTGCCTTGCAGCCCTACACCGCAGGGCCATCTCTGACCGCCAATGAATTGCGTGCCGGGAATGATACTGTGCGCAACATCCGGCTGTGGGATTATCGCCCGTTGCTGGAAACCTACAATCAAGTACAGGCCTTGACGCAGTACTTCCGCTTTAATGATGTCGATATCGACCGGTACATGATCGACGGCGAGCTGCGCCAGGTGATGGTTGCCGCCCGCGAGCTGGTGCCCGACCAACTCAATGCCGATGCGCAAACCTGGGTCAACCGGCGCTTGGTCTATACCCATGGCTATGGCGTGGCAGTCTCTCCGGTGGCGCAAGTAGCGCAAGATGGGCTCCCGACCTTCTTGCTCAAAGATCTGCCGCCGCAAGGGGCTTTTCAACTCACCAAGCCGCAGATCTATTTTGGTGAGCTGACCAACGATTACGTGATTGCCAACACCGAGCAACCCGAATTTGATTATTCCCGAAACGAAGAAGTGGTGACAACCAACTTCTCTGGTGGTACGGGCATTGCCATGAACTGGGCTGCACGGTTGTTGTTCGCCATCCATTTTGCCGATTTGAACATGTTGCTTAATCAGGATATTACCAGCGAGAGCCAGTTGTTATGGCGACGCAATATTGTGCAACGTATTCGCGATGTGGCGCCTTTCCTGCAATATGATCGTGATCCGTACATCGTGATGAGTGACAGCGGTGAGCTTTTCTGGATCCTCGACGCCTATACCACTAGCAGCTATTTCCCCTATAGCACGCCCTATGGCAATGGCTTAAACTATATCCGAAATTCGGTCAAAGTTGTCACCAGTGCATACGATGGGACGATGAGTTTTTATGTGATGGATGAGCAAGAGCCAATCATTGCCGCCTATCAGCGAATCTTCCCAAGCCTCTTCCGGCCCTTTAGCACCATGTCCGCGGATCTGCAACAACATATCCGCTATCCGAACGATCTCTTCACCATCCAGTCCGAGGTCTATCGACTCTATCATATGAAGAATCCAACCGAGTTCTATAACCGGGAGGATGTCTGGGCCTGGCCAGAAGAGCTCTTCGACGATCAACTTGTACGCATGGATCCCTATTATGTGCTGATCCAGCTGCCGGGCAGTGAGGAACTCTACTTTATGCAGATCCTGCCCTTCACCCCGGCCAATCGCGAGAACATGATTGCTTGGCTGGCTGCGCATAGTGATCCGGATCTGTATGGTCAAAAGGTAATCTACGAATTCGGCAAAGATTCACTCTATTTTGGTCCGAAGCAGATCGAAGCGCGCATCGATCAAGACCCGGTGATTAGTGCGCAGTTGGCGTTGTGGAATCAGCAGGGCAGCAGCGTGATCCGTGGCAACTTGCTGGTCATTCCCTTGGGGAACACCTTGCTCTATGTGGAGCCGCTTTACCTGCAAGCAGCCAATGGTCGCATCCCCGAATTGCGTCGTGTCATTCTTGCCACCAATGATGAAGTGATCATGGCCGAGAATTTGGGGCTGGCACTGGCGGAATTGGTGGGCCGCGATGTGCTGCTCGAAGCGGGCCTGGCCGAATTAGCCGGCGGAACGCGTGTGCTCGAATCGGCAACTGGCCCGACTAGTATCACCGATGATAGTACACTCGAGGAGTTGATCGTCAGCGCCAACGCAGAATATAACGCTGCCCAAGAGAGCTTGCGTGCCGGCGACTGGGCTGATTATGGCGAACGGATGGAGCGTCTGCAGTCCATCTTAACGCAATTGGCGAACTTGACCGGTGTGGGTGATCTAACCCCGGCCCCGACCCCTGAAGCAGCGGAGCCCACTCCAGAACCGGAGTCGGAATAAGCCTAGATATATCATTTAGCCAACAGCCACAGCTCGTAGTGGCTCGATAAGTGTTCCGTCTCACCACTTTCTTATGTTTTCTTCACCCAGTCTTTATTTTGCGGTGGTAGAGTGGACCTTATCAAATCAAATGTGATGCTTGGCGGCTGAATTGCATTTGCTGAATCAAGCTGTGTAAAGACAGTTCGCATAAATTTTGTGTGGAGGAGTAATTGTATGTCGGATTTCTATTCTGATCCCAAGTATCGTCTGGTGCCGCAAGAGTCGGTATCCGGGCGACGATCGGTTGGGACGAAGATTTTGGTTACAGGGCTCGCAGCCCTAACGTTGGTGTTTGGTGCATTTTATGGCCCGCTTCTTTTGGAAACCGAACTCGTCCAGGCCGCACCAAAGGCGAATTTTTTGCCCGCCCAATCCTTGCAGGTCGATGACTCGTTGCTGCAAACTCAGGAAGCGCTTGCGCAACTGTATGAACAGATTGCCCCCTCGGTCGTTAATATTCAAGTGACAAGTCGGGTAAATGTAAGCGCACGAGGCTTTGGTTTTCCGTTTCCAGGCCTGCCGGAAGATGAACTGCCTCAGCAGCGGGGCGAAGGCTCTGGATTCATCTACGACAATGAAGGCCACATTGTCACCAACAACCATGTGGTGGAAGGGGCCGACGAAGTCGTTGTGCTCTTCAACAATGGCCAATGGGCCGAAGGTGAAGTGGTTGCGACTGATCCCCAGTCGGATCTTGCCGTGGTGAAAGTCACGCCGCCGAATGGCTTTGACTGGCGCCCGCTACCTTTGGCTGCCCCCGATACGCTCAAGGTCGGCCACACTGTGATCGCCATGGGCAATCCCTTTGGTCTGGAAAACACCATGACCACCGGGATCGTCAGCGCCTTGGGTCGTGGTATGCCGGTGGGGCAATTGGGCGATAGCCGTTACACCTTGCCGGATGTGATCCAAACCGATGCAGCGATCAACCCCGGCAATTCCGGTGGCCCGTTGCTCAATCTGGCTGGCGAGGTCGTTGGGGTGAACTTTGCCATCGAATCGGCCACGCGCAGCAACTCTGGTGTGGGCTTCACCATCCCAGTTTCGATCTTGAGCCGGGTGGTGCCCGCCTTGATCGACGAAGGTAAATTTGATTATCCCTTCCTGGGCTTGAGCGGGATTAGCATCGGCCCCGATGTTGCCGCCGCGTTGGATCTGAACAACGAAACCTTGGGGATCTATGTGAGTAGTGTGGTGCCCAATGGCCCCTCGGACCAAGGTGGTGTGATAGGGGCTGAAAATGGGACCAGCACAGGGAATAGCAACCGCCTCCCAACTGGCGGCGACATTGTCACCGCTATTGATGGTAATCGGGTGACTCGCTTTGAGGAACTGGTCAGCTACTTAGTGACCAAAGCCACACCGGGACAGACTGTGACCCTCACAGTAGTGCGCGACGGTCAAGAGCTGGACGTGGAGGTCACGCTGGGGGTTCGTCCAGGCCCGACAAGCGCCACTTCGCCCGTGATTGAAGGCCCAGTCAGCGCCCGACAAGCGATCCGGATTGCCGAAGAAGCTGTTGGTGATACTCTGAATGGCGAGATTACTGAGCGGACCTCTTCGCCTGATGTGCTTGGTGGTCAAGAGGTGTGGGTCGTGGAATTGCGCACGGCTGAACAACAAGCCACGGTGATCGTCAGCCAAGCTACCGGCGAAGTGCTCGAACTGAGTATTACTGAGTAGCTGAGCAGAAGTGAATCCATAGAAGTTGCAGAACCCAGGCCTCTACTGGAAGCCTGGGTTCTTTCTTGATTACGCTCGTTGATTAAAGGTCAGCAAGCGCATCTCAGTCATCTCTTCGATGGCGTAGCGCAACCCTTCACGGCCAAAGCCCGAAGCCTTCACTCCACCATAGGGCATGTGATCGATGCGATAGCTTGAAACATCGTTGATCATCAAGCCGCCGACCTCGATCTCTTGGAAAGCCTCTTCGACCAATTGCCAATCCTTGGTAAAGAAACCAGCTTGTAGCCCATATTCGCTGTCGTTGACGCGACGAATCGCATCGTGCACATCACTAAAGCGGAAGAGGTCAACAAAGGGACCGAATGCTTCTTGGCAGGAGATGCGCATTCGTTCGTCCACATTGTCCAGCACCGTGGGCTGCCACAGGTTGCCATCGCGTTCACCGCCGGTCAAGACGGTGGCCCCGCCTGCTTTGGCTTCATCCAACCATGCAGCCAAGCGATCTGCCGCGCCTTTGTCGATCACCGGACCGATGTCGGTGGCCTCATCCAGCGGATCGCCCACTTTGAGCTTCTCGACCCGTGGAATCAGGTCGTCGGCGAACGCTTCATAAATCGCTTCGTGAACATACACCCGCTGCACCGAGATGCAAGTTTGCCCCGAGAAGGTGAAGCCGCCAAAGGCGACGCGCTCAGCCGCATAGGAGACATCGGCATCGGAATGGATAATGTTGCCGGCATTGCCCCCCAGCTCCAACGTGACAAATTTCTTCCCGGCGCGGCGTTTGAGATCCCACCCGACGGCTGGGCTGCCGGTGAAGGTCAGCAGCTTGATGCGATCATCCTCAACCAGTGGGTCGGCATCTTTGGTTTTGCACGGCACCACGGCAATACCACCTGAGGGCCAGCCTGCTTCGAGCAACAATTCAGCCAGCTTAAACGAGCTGACGGGTGTTTGCGTGGCCGGGCGCAGAATGATCGGGCAGCCAGCGGCCAAGGCCGGTGCGACCTTGTGGGCGACCAGGTTGAGCGGGAAATTAAAGGGCGAAATGCCGACGACTGGACCGCGTGGTACACGGCGGATGTGCCCAACCCGACCATCGTTGCCGGGCAGCCAATCGAGCGGCACGATCTCACCATAGATGCGGCGTGCTTCTTCGGAAGCCACCTTGAAGGTGAAGATCGCCCGATCTACCTCGGCGCGTGCTGTGCGGATTGGCTTGCCTGCCTCGAGCGCAATGGTGCGAGCAAATTCCTCGCGGCGCTTGGCGAGACCCGCACTGATCTTTTCCAGAATTTCGCTGCGTTGCCAACTAGGCAATTTGCGGGTTGTCTCAAAGGCTTTGCTGGCACTGGCAATCGCCTGTTCAATCGCCTCTGGACCGGCCCGGTGCACAATCGCCACCAGCGCATTGTTGTAGGGACTGCGGACTTCGATCGCATCGGCAGATTCGTGCTGCTGACCGTCGATCAGATACCCATAACTGCCCAATTCACTCTCTGCGCCATTGCTGGCAGCCGCGGCTTGGGCACTCGCATCGCGTAAACGTTCAATGGTTGCCATGAAAGACTCCTTTTTCTAATCCAACACGCGCAGGGGATCTTCGATGTAGGCGGTCAAGGTTTGCAGGAACTGAGCAGCACGTGCGCCATCTACCACGCGATGATCACACGAGAGCGTCAAGGTCAACATCGGGCGGATCACTGCTTGGCCGTTGCGGGGCACTACTTGTTCGACGATACGGCCGACTGCCAGAATCGCCGCTTGCGGCGGATTGACAATTGCATTAAATTTGTCGATGCCAAACATGCCTAAATTGCTGATCGTAAAAGTGCCACCGCTCAGATCGTCTGGCGTGGATTTGCCCGCCTGCGCCCGTTCGACGATTTCGGCGCGGCGCCGCGCGATGGCACTGAGGCCCAGCTGATCCGCCGTAGGCACGACGGGCACCAACAAGCCATCTTCGACCGCGACAGCCAAGCCAATATTGATCGACGGGTTGATTACAATATTGTCCGAGAGCCAACTGGCGTTAAGCCGTTCATGTTTCCGCAGGGCCAGGGCTACCAGCTTGACCAGCAGATCGGTGACCGTGATTTTGGTGTCCGCCCGTTCTTGTACACTGGCACGCCAACGGTTGAGTTCCCCAGCGTCCACCGTGCGCTCCAGGTAGAAATGGGGCACCGTTTGCCAACTCTGTTGCAAGCGCTGCGCCATGATTCGCCAGCCGCGGCTTTGGGGAATGATGTTGTCGGATTGGGCGGCTGGTGCAGCTTGAACACTTGCCGTTTGGGGTGTGGATGCTTGTGTGGTAGCTGCCTCAGCGGCGGCCAACACATCTGCGGCCAACACCGCCCCATTGGGGCCACTACCGCTCAATTGGGCCAGATCAATGTCATTCTCTTGGGCCAAGCGGCGTGCTTTGGGCGAAGCCAATACGCGGCCATCACCGGGGGTGGTCGCCGTAGCTTGTGAAGCCAGATAGGCCAGCACATCCTCTTTTTGGATGCGTCCGCTGCTGCCCGGCTTGACCAAGCTCAAATCGATGCCCTGTTCGGCGGCCAAGCGGGCGGCTACGGGGCTGGCTTGCACCGCCGCCGGGCTGGTGGGTTGCGGCGCAGCCGGCTGTGCTTGTGGAGTAGAGGGCGGTGGGGCACTCTTGGCGGGTGCATTGACCAAGCCTTTGGCGACCTCTTCCTCGGTGAGGAGCAGCGCGATCACTTGGCCGACTGGGATCTCGTCACCTTCGTTTGCCGTTACTTGGCCCAGAACACCGCTGGTGCTGGCTTCAATATCCACATCGGATTTGTCGGTCGCCACTGTCATCAACAACTCGCCCTTGCTCACCATCTCCCCAGGGCGTTTATGCCAAGTCAGCAGCGTCCCTGTTTCTTGGGCAATGCCCAGGGCAGGCATGAAGACTTCTTTTGCCATAAATACTCCTTCATGATCAATGGTCAACGGCGCGTGATCAATTGCCGACGTGCTTACGGCAGAGTCGCATGACCAAGTCGCGACTGTGCGTTGACCATTGACAATTTTCTCAGTTTTTCCCGCACAACGTTTTGGCTAGTTCGGTGACGCTGTCCGGTGTGGGCACGGTCAGATCTTCCAAGACCGGTGAGAACGGGATTGGCACATTCATGGCGCCGAGCCGCTTGACAGGGGCATCGAGGTAATAGAAAGCCCCATCTGCGATGACCGAGGCCATCTCGGCCGTAACCCCATATTGCTCGTAGCCTTCATCGATGACGATGGCGCGGCTGGTCTTTTTGGCCGAATTGACCAAAGTCTCCGCATCGAGTGGCAAGGTTGTGCGCGGATCGACTACCTCGGCGCTGATGCCGATCTCGGCCAGTTGGTTCGCGGCTTCCAACGCCACTTGGACCATGCTGCTGGTGGCCACGAGCGTAATATCGTTGCCTTCGCGTTTGATATCCGCTTGGCCAAAGGGAATGATGTATTCGCCTTCCGGCACTGGTCCGGTGAGGGTGTACATCATCTTGTCTTCAAAAATGACGACGGGGTTGTCATCGCGGATCGCGCTCTTCATCAAGCCCTTGGCGTCGTAGGGTGTCGAAGGCAAAGCTACCTTGAGCCCAGGGACATGGCTGACCCAAGCATGGAGCGATTGGGAGTGTTGCGCGGCTGAACGCCGGGTTGCACCCATGGTGGTGCGCAAAACCATCGGTACCTTAAGCTTACCACCCGACATATAGTGGGTTTTGGCTGCTTGGTTCACCAACTGATCCATCGTCAGGGTGAGGAAATCACCAAACATAATGTCGATAATGGGTCGCATCCCGGTGATGGCTGCGCCAACGCCCAGCCCAGCGATACCCGCTTCGGAAATCGGTGAATCGATCACCCGTTGCGTGCCAAATTCATCAACCAAGCCTTGCAATACTTTAAAGACTGTACCTGCCTCGGCTACATCTTCGCCCATAATGAAGACGCGTTCATCACGCCGCATCTCTTCTGCAATGGCTTCGCGGATCGCCTCGGACATGGTGATGATTCGAGTGCTCCCATTGGCATTAGGCGTAGACATTGGTATCAACCTCGGTAATATCTGGGAAAGGGGCATTAATAGCAAATTCAACAGCAGCTTCGACTTCTGTGGTGATGTCGCGTTCGATCTGTTCAAAGATCGCGCGTTCCGCCATGCCGTTGTTAACCATCCACTCGGAAAGCAGAGCGAGCGGGTCGCGTTCGGTGCGCCAGTGATTTTCTTCTTCTTTGGAGCGATAATATTCGCGATTGACATCGCCAACATGGTGCCCCAAGAAGCGATAGGTATTGCAGAGCAAGAAGGCCGGACCTTCCCCGCGGCGTGCTCGGGCCACTAGTTTGAGCATTTCGGTGTAGACCTGGCGTACATCTTGCCCATCGACCTCCACCGTGTGGATCCCAAACGCTTTGGCGCGGCCACTTAAGGTACCAGCCGCTGTTTCCGAATTGTGCGTATATTCGTTATACAGATTGTTTTCGCACACATAGATCACGGGCAGCTTCCAGAGTTGCGCCATGTTCATCGATTCGTAGATCAGACCTTGGCCGAGTGCCCCATCACCAAAGAAGCAGACCGCGACTTGATCGCTGCCGCGCATTTTGATCGAAAGTCCAGCACCAGTGGCAATGCCAGCGCTACCACCCACGATGGCGTTGGCACCCAAGTTGCCGGTATTTTGATCGGCAATGTGCATGGAGCCCCCTTTACCGCCACAATAACCGGCCGCCTTGCCCAACAACTCCGCAAACATGCGGTCTAACTCGGCGCCTTTGGCCACACAATGGCCATGGCCGCGGTGGGTGCTGGTGATGTAATCATCTTGGCGCAGCGCTTCACAAACGCCGACGGCCACAGCTTCTTCGCCAATATAAAGATGGGTCAGGCCGGGCATGATCCGGCGTAAATAAAGTTCGTTGGCATTTTCTTCAAATTGCCGAATTTTGTACATTTGCTCGTACATTTGGAGCCAGTGCTCTCGGTCGATGGCAGCGTAATCGCTTTCGGCCGAGGCTTGATCCGACAGAGCGGTCGACATATTCCTCATTCTCCCAACAACATTCCCAATAACATTGATGAATAAACGTTACTAAATCTTCCCGAAGGTAATGATAAATACTCTACATTGGTTCAGCTATTCTGGCAAAAGATTGCGCTTACTCCACTGGTGCGGCACAGTAGATGGAGCTAACTATCGCTACGATTTGCTTGCGGCT
>CAZMRA010000026.1:0-28603 GCA_964568485.1 uncultured Caldilineaceae bacterium
ATCGTGGCAGATGAGCCAGTCTCCGCGCTGGATGTCTCGGTCCAAGCACAAGTGCTCAACTTGATCGAGGATCTGCAGGAGCAGTTTAACCTGACCTACTTATTCATCGCCCACAACATGAGCGTGATCAAACATGTTTGCGATCAAGTGGCGGTGATGTACGTGGGCAAAATTGTCGAAACTGGTGCAACCAAGCAGATCTTCGCCAACCCCTTACATCCTTATACCGAAGCGCTGCTCTCAGCCATCCCCAAGCCTGACCCACGTGCCAAGCGCTCGCGTATCATTTTGGAAGGCGATGTGCCGAATCCGGCCAATCCGCCCAAGGGCTGTCACTTTCATCCGCGTTGTCGCTATGCGCAAGCCATTTGTGCGAATGAAGTCCCGCCCTTGCGCGAGATCGAGCCGGGTCATCAGGCAGCCTGTCACTTTGCCGAGGAGCTACAATTGACCGGCACTCTCCTGTGATGGCTTTACTTAATGCCCCACTTGGATGATCTGCCCATTCCGGGCCGCTGAGGTACGAATTGCGTCCCAGAGGCGCGCCATGCGCAGCCCCACTTCTGGCGGACAGGGATTGGGTAATGTGCCGGCGCGCACCGCCAAAAATTGTTGCCAAACGCCGAGCGACTTTGGTAATTCGACCGTCTGCGGTTGCTCTTCCCCGGCCCGCTGGATCTGCAAAAACTTGCCCCAAATATCAGTAAAGATCACCCCATTGCGACAAAAGACACGCACATCTGACGTGGAACGCGGGCTGGTATCGCCACAGGCATGCATGGTCACCAGCGCACCGGAGCGCAGTCGCGCCATCACTACACCGAGGATCTCCACCGGCGTATCGCGGTGATCAAACCAAGCGGCCACTTCGGCAAAATCTTCACCGGCCAAGTCAGTAATGGTGTTGAGCAGATGAGCCCCGGTATCAAAAAAGAAGCCACCCCCGGCCAGGGCTGGATCTTGTCGCCACGTGCCTAGATTGGGGGTGCGCCAATTCTCCCAAGCCATTCCCGAGATCGTGAGGATCTCGCCCAGTTCGCCAGCATGTAACAACTGCGCTGCATGGCGAATCTGCGGCGAGAGGCTCCCAGGAAAGGCCACCACCAGGAGCCGACCGGTTCGGTCACGCACCTCGATCAGCTGTTCGGCCTCTTGCGCGCTGATCACCATGGGCTTTTCCAGCAGCACGTCCAGCCCAGCTTCGAGACAACTGCGGGCTTGGCTAAAGTGATACGCGTGGGGCGTAATGATCAATGCGGCATCCAAATCCGACCCATAGGTTGTTAGCAAGCGCTCCAGATCGGGCTCGTTCGGGGGCGGGGTCAAGCCGTGCGCGGCGAATAACTCGCAAGCCTGTTGATAAGCAGCCGGCGAGGGTTCGCAGATCACGCTGACTTGCGTGGTGTCACGCTGAGCCAACAGGGCGCGAAGGTGGCCAAGGGCCATCCGGCCGCAGCCAATCAAGGCGGTGCGGACAGGAGCAGTGGGCGGTTGGGTCGGGGTCATCAGCGTCTCCAGTCTTACTGGCCAGCCATGGCACCAGCCATGGTTCCACGGATCAGATATTGGCGAGCAAAGATAAAGATCAAGAAAGATGGGAGCATATAGATCAAAGCCATGGCATTGAGCATCCCATAATCCAAGTTGGTATAGGCAATCAGCGCCCGGAAGAGGCCGAGTGGCATCACAAATTTGTCGGCTTCCGAAAGCATAATCAGCGGCAGGAAAAAGCTGGCCCAGGCGGCGTTAAAGGCGAGAATCGAAGCGGCGCCCACCCCAGGCAGGACCAACGGAAAGACAATCTGGAACAAAGTTTGGAACTGATTGGCACCATCCAACGCCGCCGCCTCTTCCACCTCGAGGGGAACCGTATCACAAAAGCCTTTCATCACCCACAACATAAAGGGGATCTGCCCGGTTGCAACGCCCAAGACCACCCCGGTCATGGTATTCAGCAGGCCCAGCTCGCGCATGATCAGGTACAGGGGCAGCACAGTCGCCGTGCCAGGGATAATCTGCACCAACAAGATGCCGAACATCAACGGGCGTTTGAAGCGGAAAGTCGCCCGCGACAAAGCATACCCCCCCAAGAGGCAGCAACAAAGCGCTAAGCCAACACTGCTGACCGTCATCACGATGCTGTTACGCAGCAAGGTGAGCGCCTGACCACGGCCCAAGATAGCGTTGTAAAAATGATCGAGTGTGAATGATTCTGGCCAGTAGAGGTAGAGGCTCGACACATTTTCGGGCTTGTGGGTAAAGGCGCTCAGAATCGGCCAAATAAACGGGATGAGAATAAAGATCGAAAAGACGATCAAAAACAGATAAACGGCGATGGTATCCAAGCGGCCTAGCTTCAAAACAGAGCGGCCATTCGCAGTTGCCACAATCACACTCCCCGTTAAAACTCAACCCGCATCAAACGCACATAAATGAATGCCAACAAGAGGCTAATGAGCAACATGACCATTGCCGCAGCGCTGCCGTAGCCCAGCTCAAAAAATTGGAAACTTTGGTTGTAGACATAGATCCCAACCAATTCCGTTGCATTCCCCGGGCCGCCGCGTGTCAGTGCAAAGACGAGATCAAACATACCAAAACAACCGATGGTGTTGAGCAACAACCAGAGCAGAACCACATAGCGGATCAGCGGGAGTTTGATGCGCACCAATTGTTGCCAGCCATTGGCCCCATCGATCGTGGCTGATTCAATCACTTCTTTGGGGATACTCTCCAGCCCAGCCAGGAAGAGGATCATGGCAAAGCCAGAGTTATTCCAAAAGTTGATCAACACAATCGATAACATGGGCACCGAGCGGGTCCATAAGACGGGTTCGATCCCCACATAGCCGAGGAGGCGGTTTAAGGTACCAAACTCCCCCGCGCCGAGCATCGACGACCAGATTAGTGCTTGGGTGATGCCCGGAATCACCATTGGCAGGACAATCGCCGCCAAGAGCAAATTCTGTCCGGCCAGCCTGCGCTGGTTGAGGATCAAAGCGGCGGTGAGGCCGATGATGAACTGGCCCAAGTTGGTGAAAAAGGTGTATTGCAAAGAGAGGATGAGCGAATTTTGGAAGTTCCGGTCGCTAAAGAGCTTGACGTAGTTACGCAACCCGATCAAGTTAAAATCGAGTGCCTTGGGCCCGGCCAACGCGAGATCCGTAAAGCTAACATAGACCGCCCAAAGCGCCGGCGCAAGCGTAAAGACCGTGATCATCAGCAGCGCTGGCACCAAAAAGAGCAAGAGCGTGCGGTTTTGCAAATGGGTCATCGGGATGTCTCAGCTAGGAGGTAGCAAGCACCATTGACCAACCTGCCAATGATGCTTACCACCCACAGAAAATACTACAGAACCATTACCTTAGGCTCGCTTTGCCAGCTCATCGCCCAGACCATCGATCATCGCCTCGGCAAAGGCTTCCATGGCCTCTTCGGCGCTCAGCGTGCCGGTGATGACATCTTCCGTGGCGCGCGCAATGCCATCGGCCAAGCGCTGGGTACCGGTGCGTTCAAACTTATAGGTGCGGCCGGACTCAAACAATTGACTGGCCTGGTGCATTTTGCCATTCACCACTTCGGTGTAGGCGGGGCAAGCATCGGCAAAATCTTTGCGGCTGGAGGGACCACCCACGTAGATGTCCAACAGTTCACAGGACAAATCGTTCGAGTTGATGAAGGTGACAAATTCAGCGCAGCCGTCTGGGGAGTCGGTATTCGCGGCGACGCCGAGCCCAACTGAACCCTCCACATAGGTGAAAGCGCCGCCACTCTCAGCAGGGAATTGCCAGCGATCGACGCGCTCGAACAATCCTTCGATCGGCGTGGCGCCGTTGGGACCCCAGTCAAATTCCCATTGCCAGTCGCCACCGGTGACGAGCACACAATCACCAGCTGGGAACATCTGGTATTTGATAGGCTCCCACGGGTTGGGGGTGAGTAGTTCATCAACCGTCAACCAACCATTTTGGGCCAATGTCTCGTAGACTTGCAGGGCCTTGAGCAAATTCGGGCTGCTCACGACCCACTTGCCCTCATCCTCATCGAATATCGTGCCATCAAAGCTCAACCAGACCATGCGGAAACCTTCAGCCCAAGTACCACCACCCCAAGGCGTCGCGCCAGGCAAGCCACAGGGGATCGCGCTGGTGCTGCTCTTGACTTGGTCACAGAGGGCGTAAAAGTCATCCCAAGTTTGCGGCTGCTCGGTGGAGATACCGGCACCTTCCAGCACATCCTTGCGATAGTACCAAGTGAAGGTAGTACCGCCAGGCACGCCAACCACTTTCCCATCATAGGTGGCCAGCGGCTTTAATACATCATAAATCTGGTCCCAATCTTCCCACTGCTCCAGATAGGGCCCCATGTCGTAGAGATAACCCGCGGCGGCGAAGTCGGCAACCCACGACGAATGCATGTTAAAGAGATCAGAGAGGGTGCCGGCCGCAGCATCTAAGGTGAGCTTGGTGCGCAGATCATTGTCCGTGGCTGGACCAACCGTGTCGACCACGCGCCACGGCTTGCCTTCTTCTGCCATTTGGTTATTGAAGCGTTCAATGCGGATGGCGCGCACATTGTTCCCCAACTCGCGATCGGGTTCCATCAGGGTCAATTCGATGAGTTCAGCACTTGCGCCGGCAGTGGTGGCTTCTCCTGCTTCGCCACTCGGCGCGGCGGCTGGTACCGCACAGGCGGCCAATAGGGAGCCAGCTACGACTGAAGCCGAAGTCATGAGAAAATGACGGCGCGTCAACATTGGTTGTGTAGACATTGATTCCTCTCCTAGGATACAAACATGGTGGCCACCTGCCAACTCATCAGGCAGGCCAAGTTGAACAACATTGGGAATTGGGCAATTGGCAATGGCTCGAACGCTGGACCAACCACCTCATTCGCCATACGTTTCAGCAGGATGCGGTATAATGCAATAAGACTGATTTGGTTCTAAAACATGTCTGGGATGCTGCCCTTATTGTAGCATGGCACCTGCGCGCAAAGGCGCGCTTTTCCGCCATTTACATGACATCTAGACGACATACAGGAGGATAGTAGTCTATGGGCGAAGAGCAGGAGCGCTTTGAGCAAGCCTTGCGCTCGGCACTTTACCAACTATACAGCCCCGCTGCACTCCGCAACAATCCGCTATGCGAACTACTCGCCGCTGCGGACGAGGCCAATCCAGCCATGACCTTGCAGCGGACTCTGCTCAATGCCATCGAATCCTTACGTCCACCTGGTGCCATCCCCACAGATTCGCGAGCGTGGCGTTTTTACCAAATTTTACGGCGGCGCTACACCGAGCAACTACCTCAAAGTCAGGTTGCACGCGATCTCGGCCTGAGTACGCGTCAATTACAGCGCGAAGAACAAGCGGCACGGCGCGAGCTAGGCGCCTATTTGTGGCAACAATACAGCTTGCCGCAGCAATGGACAACCCCGGCCACTTTGCCAGAAGAGATGCCCCCCATGCCCAGCCGCGACCAAGAATTGGCCTATCTGGTAGCCTCTACGCCAACCACCACCATTGAACCGGCCAGCTGGTTGACAGACTTGCTAGAGACTGTGACGCCATTAGCCCAGCGTGCTCGCACCGCCATTCACGCGACGTTGCCAAAGGCCATGCCGATGGTAGCCGTGCAAGCTCCCTTGCTGCGTCAGGCCCTACTCGACATCCTCACGACAGCGATTCACGACTGTGCGGGGGGCTCAATCCAGATCAAGTTGGCCGCACATCCCCAACTGAGCATCGAAATTATCGGCGAAAGAGTCGCAAATCTGCGCAACGCAGCCGATCTCCATACCAGTGAACAATGGGCAATGGCCGCCGAGTTAATCCAACTCTGTGGCGGCAACTTGATCGATCGAGCCGCCACCAGTCCAGCGCACTGCTTCTATGCCACCATCCAATTACCCGCCACCAAACAGGCAACCGTGCTGGTGATCGACGACAATGGCGACACCCAACGGCTGCTCCAGCGCTATTTGCTGGGTACGCCCTATCAATTTAGTGGAGCCACGAATGCGGAACAAGGCATGGCCCTGGCGCTCGAACTTGCGCCGCAAGCAATTGTGCTGGATGTGATGATGCCCACCGAAGATGGTTGGTCCTTGTTGGGGCGCTTACGTGAACATCCGCAGACCGGCCATATTCCAGTCATTGTCTGTACTATCCTGCCGCAGGGTGAACTGGCCCGTGCCCTGGGAGCCGCCCATTTCTTACGCAAACCTGTCACTCGTACCGCACTCCTCAGTGCGCTCCGTCAATTGACATCAGTTTTTGCGGGGAATGATGTTAGTTGAGTCGTGACAAACTCGATGCTTTTGAGCAGTTGCCGGATCGACAAGCCTCCGCCTTCGGTGATGGCCAAAGCATTGCTGACAATGGGTTGGCGCGTCGGATCTAGCGCCGAGATGACGATCACCGGGATCGAGGCGAGCACGGGATCACGACTACGCGCAGCCAAAAATTGAAAGCCATCCAACTTCGGCATCATTAAATCGAGCAAGATCACGGCGGGCTTCACCTCGGCGAGGATAGCCAGCGCTTCATAGCCATCACGTGCCAGCAAGATGCGATGTTCCCGCTCGGCCGAAGACAACATCCGCCCGAACAGTTGCAAAGCATCTGGCTCATCATCCACGATCAACACGGTCCCCTCGTAGATATCCAGACGCGCGAGGGCAGCTAACAGGGCTGCTTGCGTCACGGGTTTGACCAGCAACTGGTTGGCCCCCAGCTCCAGCGCGTGTTGCTCCAGCCCGGGGATCGAGCAGATCAGCACGGGCAAGCCAGGCGGCAAGCTGGCAGCCAGGCTAAACTCATCCAGCGCGGCGCCCACCGACGGGTGATTGATCAACAACGCCTGGGCTGGCGTGTGCACCAACTCCGCTTGCGCAGCAGCCAAGTCGGCCACACCGACAATCTCGACTTGATGCCAATAGCGTTCCAGTAGCCGCTGCAAAACCGCTTCGCGCTCCAGCACGATCAAACGCGGGCGGAGCTGGACCATGGGTGCGCTGAATGGGCGCGTGCGCTGATAGTACTCCCAATCGAGCGTCAAGCCGCGCAAAAAGGATTCATCCAGCGCAGCCGGATCACTCAGCGGCAACGAAAAGTAGAAGGTTGTGCCTTGACCAAGCTGGCTCTCGACCCAGATTTTGCCCTCATGCAACTCAATAAAGCGCTTGCAGATGCTCAATCCCAATCCCGTGCCGCCATTGCGCCGGTGGAACGCACTGTCGAGTTGGAAAAAGGGCTGGAATAGCTTGTCTAAGCGATCAGCTGGAATGCCCGCGCCGGTATCGGCCACAGCCACAACCAACGCCCCAGCTTGGCATTCAATGCGGATCTCCACTCCACCGCGCTCGGTGAAGCGTCCGGCATTGCTCAGCAAATTGAGCAGTACCTCGCGCATCCGCGTGGGGTCGCAGTAGACTAGGGGTAACTCGTTCACGACGTCCACGCGCAGATAGAGCTGTTTGGATTCAAAGAGCGGCCGCACTGCGGTCACCGCACTGGCGATCAACTCGGCAAAATCGACTGCGGTGCGGGTGATCGCCATTTCGCCAGCTTCGATCTGGCTCAGATCCAACACATCGTCGATCAGGGCGGAGAGATGCTCGGCGTTGCGGTGGATCACCGCTAGATCGGCCAAGAGCGCCGGGGGCACCCGCCGCCCATAACTTTCCGGGGCCTGCAACATGATCTCGCTAAAGCCAATGATCATGTTGAGCGGGGTGCGCAATTCATGGCTAACATTGGCAACAAATTGGGCTTTGGCGTGACGCGCCTCCTCCGCCTCTTGGCGCAAACGCTGGGCCAATTGATTGAGGCGGGTCAGTTGTTCATTGGCGTGGGCCAAGTCGGCCAGAACTTGGTTGAGCTGCAATTGGCGGTCGCGGGCGGTTTCCAATTCCTGCTGATTCTGCTGGACTTGTCGCTCCGCCCAGGTTAGGACTCGCCGAGCTCGGTTCAAGCCGGCACCGCTCAGGGCGACGATCGCCCACAGGGTGCCCAGCACAATCCACAGATCAACCACGGCTGCTGGGCTATCCCCAAAACGAAACGCCAGCAGATAGAGCGTCTCTGCGCCGGCGATGATGATCCCTGCGCCAAGGCCACTCAGCGCCACGGCAAAAAGCGGCGGCAAAGTTAGCAAGATCCACAGAATCGGCGCTCCGATCCGCCAATAGACCAAGCCACAGGTGACGGTCACCGTCAATAGGATCAACCAACGACTGAGGTGAGGCCAACGGTTGTGGATGAGCCAGGCGCAAGCTGCTCCCCCAGCCAACAAAACGCCACTGTTGGCAAATTGAGCCCATCCCACCTGATACCACAATTCACTCGTCAGGGCCAAGGCCAGGCCGATAACAATCAAACTTTGGGCAACAGGTGAGGGGGCGAGCGAGAGTTCGTGCTGAAAGGTGGGTGTGGATTTGGTCATGGGGTGGACTTGACGATGGACGGCACTTGCGAGCTGGTTTGCATCCAACTCGGCCGTCCATCGTCTACTAGCGAATTATGGGCGCACGATCTCGCCATCGCGGCGGCGATCTTCGGCCATGAAGAACGATTTGGCCGCGCGGTCTGGATCCAACAACGCCTTGGCCTTGGCCTCATCGATATCGATGCCCAAGCCGGGTTTGTCGTTTGGATAGAGATAGCCACCTTCTAAGATAGCGTGGCCCGGGAAGAGATCATATTCCTCGGGGCGGAAGTGATTCTCTTCTTGAATGCCAAAGCTATAGCTGGCCATGTCGACATGCACCGCGGCCATCTGGTTGACTGGATCGTTATCGCCGCCCTCTTGCCAAGCGGTCTTGACACCAAACCACTCACAGAGTGTAGCGATCTTGCGGCAATTGGTGATGCCGCCACCTTTGGAGATGCGCACCCGCACATAGTCGATCAACCGCTCGGTGATCAGCGGGACATATTCGTGTGGGTTGATGAATAATTCGCCCATGGCCTGCGGAGTGACACATTGTTGGCGCACCAGGCGGTACCAATCCACTTGCTCGGGCGACAGCAGATCTTCAAGGAAGAAGAGGCGATAGGGCTCGAGCAACTTGGCCAGGTGAACAGCGTTGTGCGGATGCAGGTGCTCGTGAACGTCGTGGGTAAATTTGGGCCCAAAGCCGAGCTTGTCGCGCAGGTACTCGAACATCTTGGGCACATTTTCCAAATACGATTCATCGTCAAAGGCTTTGGTCTGCGGCCAATGATTTTTGGGCATGCCCGCATGTTCACGATCAATAAAACCGCCGCCACCGTAGGGTCCCAATTGGCAGCGGATTACGTGGTAGCCCTCTTCCATATAGCGGCGCACATCATCTTCGAGCTCTTGCAGGGTGTCGCCCGAGGCATGGGCATAACACATTACCGCCGAGCGGCAGGCCCCGCCGAGTAGATCATAGACGGGCATCCCCGCCTCTTTGCCCTTGATGTCCCACAACGCCATGTCGATCCCCGCCTGTGCGGTGTTGATGACCGAGTCGTTGCGCCAATAACCGCTGGTGTAGACACTTTGCCAAATATCTTCGATGCGGCTGACATCGCGGCCGATCAACAGCGGCGTAATGGTTTCGATGGCGGTCTGCACCACTTTGCAGCGATAGTGATCACTGGCCGAGCCAATCCCATAGAGGCCAGGCTGATCGGTCAAGACCTTGACAAAGAGCCAGGTGCCATTAACGCGCGTGCGAATGGTTTCAATGCCGGTAATTTTTGCCATTGAGTAATCCTTATTTTGCGTAGTTTTTTTGGGAAGCGGTGCTGGGTTTATTCAGATTCCAGCAAAAGTCAGTCTACACAAAATCGGCTGGATGGTCAACCAGATTGGGCAATGGACAACCGAGGTGGATGGCGGGGACACGTGGATCAGTGATGAAGGTGATGCAACAATCATCACTGATCCCCTTATGGAACGGACGAATCAATCGCCCCTTATTTCCTTATTCCAGGCGCAAGGTACCACTCACCGAGAGCGTTTGATTGGCGGTATCGGTATTGGTTTTGACGGTGCAAGTCATGTCGAAGACCCCATTTTCCGTGCGTTTGCCGATCACGCCGGTTGGATGGTTACAGAGCAGCGACAAGTTCTCTTCACCATCGATCGGGACCACAACCTCGTTGGGGTAGTAGGTCGTCTGGCCGATCTTGCGCAGCCGAATGGTGGCGCCGATCCAGACTTCGTCTTCGGCATCTCGGCCATCATGATAGGCCACACTGCCATTGATCTGCGTGCCCTCTTGCGTAAATGTCCCGCTGCCACTCTCAGTCCATTCGATGATGTAGCCCAATTTACCCGTATTGACCTCGCGCCCTTCGGCAAAGACAGAAGCGGAGTGATTAAAGGTTGAGCCGGCATCGACATAGGCCTCGGCTTCCTCATCGTAGCGCAGGCGCACATTGATCACAGTGGTAGAGGTTTCCTCCCCGCGTGCACCGCTGGGCATCTGGCTAGTCGAATCAAAACGGACTGTAAAGGTCCCGGTGAGCAGGCCGCCGCAATCGGGCGAGACCCGCACACTGCCGTTGTCGGTCTTAACCGTATGCTCTCGATCTTGCCATTCGCTGTTCGCCAGCACGATGATCAACTCTTCCAGGTTTTGATTCGGCTCGTCGCGGCAGAAGATCTCATGGCTGGTCTGGCTCCAATCTTGCGGCGAGCGCCACGTGCCATCGATCTTCATGATGGCCCACATGGCCCCGGTTGGCTCGCCCGAACCCGCAATCGGGTTGTAGACGGCAATCCGCTTGAGTGAGCGATCCGGGAAAGTGAAGCGGAAGTAATAGGAGGTCAGCCGCGGGATATCGATCACGAATTCTTCGGTTCCGGGCGAGTTCATCTCGAAATCTTCGATCACCTCCGGGCCGATGGTCAGCGCATCGGTCCGTCTGTAAAAATCCGCCGGTTCCCGATTCCAGTTGTCTACTGAGAAGCGGGGCCATCCCCACTCGAAGCCGCCGTAAATCTGGTCGTTGATCACTGCTAGGCTGTCGGGATTGGTGGCCGATTCCCAGACATCGCGCACCGTGGAGGGATCATCAAGCCACTGGAAGAGCAGATAAGCCCCGTATTCATGGCCATCATCCACCGTTTCGAGCGGATAGAGCGTGCGATAGAGAAATTCGCCAGCCAATTGGTGCTCTTCGTGCATGGCGGGATAGTCCGGATCTTGGTTGCTGGCGGGGTAGACATGGTGCATGGCAAACTGCGCCGAAGCCCGCATCAACCAGCGATATTCCTGCAACGAAGCAATCTCGTAGCTGTACTCCCAAATGTACATCAAGGCGCTGGCCACGCGAGCAAACGAGGCATCGGCGCGCAAGACAGCAAAACCCGACGAGCCACTGCAGCAGGTGAAGGGCTGGGTATAATTGCGTGCAGTATTGGTGATATAGATGTCGATCCGCCCATCGCCGCCCCCCGTTGTGCAAGCGGCACCACAATCCTCGAGTGGCTCGCGGCCCATCCACGCTTTGAGCGTCGGCCAGATCTTGCTGTCGATGGCCCCGGCAATGGCCACTGCGCGTGCGCCATGGCTGGCCGTCGCCGTGCGGTACCATACCTTGACTTTGCCATTCGCCGTGGTGACCGTATCCCACTCTTGCGCAAGTTCGGCTTGGCCGGCAGCAGCGGCGGTTTGGCTGGCAAACCAACTTCCCGGGGCGGCGGGCGGCAACAGATAGGGTTGCAGCTGTGCCTGGGTAGCTGCGGACAACGTGTCCCAGCGCTCGACAATATCAGCCATAATTATCGAACCATCGAGGCCGCGGTCATCACCAACATATTGTTTCGGCAGCGCCGGATCACCGACCACAGCTTGCACGCGGTAGAGCAGCGCTTGTTCCTCGCTCACCTGACCCACCATCAAGGCTTGGTCGATCAATTGAATGCTGCTGAACTCGCGCGGACCATCTGGGGGTGGAACAGGCTCCCCACCGGGATCGGACGCAGCCGTAGTGCCAGCTGCCACCAAGGGTAAAAAGATGTCGCCACCCTGCGCGTGTACGACTAGCGGCTGCCCAAAGATGCACAATCCACCAACCAGTACGGTCATAAACAACAGCTGGGAAGTCAGCTTTCTCAACATTCATTACTCCTTCTTGACGTGGACGACAACGGTGGCACGATTGTCCACTGTTGTCGTCCGTGGTCTTGATTATTCTTGGGTAAAAATGATCACTCGCACCGCACGCATCACCTGCTCCATGCGCGAATTGGGCGGGAGATTGTCGTTTGGATCGTCGTACCAGCAGCGTGCATGGTACGTTGCGTCGAAAGCCACATGCGGCTGCGCGTCTCGATCGAGCACCAGCACCGGTGTGAGGCTGCTCCAAATGCCAGCATCACAATGGGGCGGATGGGCCACGGGCCAAGCGGCTTGCAGATCCGGACTGCTTTCGAGTGTACGGTGCTGCCAATTCGCCGAAGCACTCTCGCAATTGGCGTTGCACCAGGAATATCCAAGGCCGCCATTATAGAGCGCATACGCAATGCGTGGCTGACCTTGCGCATCCAATTCCAAGTCAGGTTCCTGACCATTGCTGAAGCCCAAACCGAGATCTAAGGTATTCCAGTTGCGGGGATCTCGGCAATTGTCAACTTTGCACGAAGCATACAAGAGCCGTTTGCCTTCGCCGCCCGCCAGCGCCTCTTGATAGAAGACGAGATGTGGTTTGCCATTGGCATCGATCTCGAGATCGATACTCGGTTCGGCGCCACCACCGCGGGGATAGAGTTGCACTCGCTGCCATGGATAGGAGAGCTGGCACTCCTCATTGCACTCGAAATAGGCCACGGTTGGTTCACCACCAGCCAACGGGAAAAATTCAGCTGTGGCAATCCGTGGCTGACCAGCCGGCGTAAAGGCCAGCGCCATGTAATAAGCAGTTTCCCAAGCGAAGGGCGTGGTTACCACTTCCGTGAAGCGGGTCTCGGACCAATTACTTTGGTCGTTACATTGTGTATCGCAAAAGGCATAAAAGGCCCCGAGATGATCCGGTTCGCGCTGATAGTTGTAGTCTAGATAGACAAAGCGGGGCCGGTCGTTTGGATCTAACGCAAACGAGCGCTGCGGCAAGGCATCATCTTGCAGTTCAATGGCCGCAGTATTGCCCGAGCTCAGCACATAAGTGGCGGTCCAACCATCCAAGGTGGTGCAAGCTTGGTCGCAGGCGGCGTAATAAAAATCCTTGCCATTGGGATACACTTGCGACGCAGTGCGGATCAATAGGCGAGGTTTGCCATCACTAGTCAGTTGCAATTGCACCTCATTGACTTGCTCTAACAAGGCCACTCCGGCCCATTGATTGCCATCGTCGCACAAGGCCGCGCAGTAGAGATAGACCGCATAGGTGGGACGATCTTCGCCTTCGCTCACCGGCTCGTAGTAGTGGAAAGCAAGATGTTTGCCCCCCTGCTCATCGACAGCAATCGCTGCGCTACTGGTTCGCCAACGCGAATCAACAAAAAAGCGCAAGTCGTCTGGCGGAGCTGGCTCCGTGGTCGCCGTCGGCGTGGCTGTTGGCTGCTCCGGCTGTGTCGTCGCCGTCGGGGAACTTGTCGACGTTGCCGTTGGTCGATCCGGCTGTGTCGTCGTCGTCGGGGTACTCGTCGACGTTGGTCGATCTGGCTCCGTGGTCACCGTTGGGACGACCACCGAAGCAGCTACGGCACGGATGAGCGGCAGATAGAGCACTGTATCGGCTTGGACAGAACTCGCCTGAGCCGCATAAAGAGGCTTGGGTGCACTGGCATAGATTCCCGCACCGATGGCCACCAAACCAGTAATGATAAACAGAGCCGGACAAAACCGTAAATAAAGCCTTTGTTCCTGCTTAATGGCTTGCAGGGCCTGAACTACCATGCGATTCTTCGCACCTTCATTGGGTATTGCAAAGCGTTTCTGAGTCATTGCTCGTTCCTCCTCCGGCAGGGAAATGATCATATTCCATGCCCAACGCGACGATATGCCGAAGCTGCGCTGGCGAACATGCCGATGATTCGGCGGGGAGAGCTGCCAACGCGGCCAGATAGTGTTCGATCCCACCCGGCATACAAACAGTGAGGCAAGTTGCTGGTTCTGCAGTCGGGTTCCAAAAACGATGAGGAACACCGGGCACAATGCGGATGATGCTGCCTGACCGGGCAATCATGGTTTCCGCACCGAGCGTAAAGGCCAGCGCACCACTCGCTATGTAGATCACCTCGGTAGTCTGGCGATGGAGGTGTGCTTTGGGGCCGCTAAAAAAGGGCGGCACTGTTAGCTCAACCACTGTACAAACACCGTTGCTCTCCGCACTAGTAACTTTGAGCGTGACCGACAAACCCCCAATTTCAAAGCGAGTGCCTTCTTGTGCGCCTTGGATCCAGCCCACCTGCTCGGTACCCCTCATTGCGTCCATCTTCAACCATTCTCCGTTTTGAACCAGCTTAGACTTACTGTTGGCTCTATTTCATCACGAATTTACTAGCAAAAACAGCAACTAAGTGCCACAGAAACCTGCACAGAGAGTGCTACATGAACGGTATCGATCAATCATCCACCGTCTTGATCCTCGCGCACTTATCAGCCGTTCGCGGTTGTGCTATACTTCATCGGCAATATTCAATCACTCTGGCGCCACTAGCGACGCGATGTATGACAAACACGATTAGCGAAACACGAAACAATCCCGCGTTTGGGCGTTGGCTTAAACGGCTGCGGGCCCAACAAGACCTGACCCAAGAACGCCTAGCTGAGTTGGCGTACTGCTCTGTCCAAGCGATCCGCTCCTTCGAGACCGGTAAGCGCCGGCCATCGCTTGACATGGCTGAGCGTCTGGCCGAAGTGCTCCAGGTGCCAGAAGAGCAACGCGAAAATTTTGTGCGCCAAGCGCGCATGGTCACCGTCGACACCAGTGATTTGGCCGAACCCGCACCGGTACCGGTGGCCACGCCTGCGCCTATGCCGACGACGCTGCCCACCGCCCCCACCACCTTTATTGGGCGCCAAGCAGAACGACAGGTTTTGGCTGAATTGCTCGCCGATGACCGGCGTTTGGTGAGTTTGGTGGGTACAGGAGGGATCGGCAAGACTCGCTTAGCGCTACAAGTGGCACAAGATCTCGCGCCCCGCTTTCGCGATGGGGCTCGCTTTGTAGCACTGGCTGCCATCACGACTGCGGCTGAATTGCCCGGTGCGATTGCACAGGCTGTGGGCATCCCTTTGACCGGGGCCAGTTCGCCACCAGAACAAGCCGTGGCGTTGCTCACGGGGCGCTCCATGCTCTTGGTCTTCGACAACTTTGAACAGTTGCTCACCCCTGAGCAGGCCGGGCAAACCACCGAACTGATCGAGCATATTTTGCAATTCACCAGCGACATTAAGTTGCTGATCACTTCGCGCGAGCGCTTGCGTTTGCACAGCGAGCATGTCTTCGAGCTGACCGGGTTGCCGATCCCTGCTGCACCCACCCCCTCGCCAGCCGATGTCGCCAATTCCGAAGCCATCAACCTCTTTGTCGACCGAGCTCGCCAACTGGTGCATGATTTTGCCGTAACCAACGAGAATTTGGCCGGGATCGTGCAAATCTGTTTATTGCTGGAAGGCAGTCCCTTGGCCATTGAATTGGCCGCGGCGTGGGTGCGGGCACTCACGGTTGAGGAGATCGTGGCCGAAGTCAGGCGCAATATTGACTTTCTGAGCGCGACCAATCGCGGTCTGCCGGGGCGTCACCGCAGCTTGCGCGCCGTATTTGACCATTCTTGGGCGCTATTAAGCCCCGAGGAACAAGCGGTCTTGCCACGACTCGCCCATTTCTCGGGTGGCTTTGATCGCACTGCTGCGCACGAAGTCACCGGCATCAACTTGCCAATCTTGGCCGCGCTAATCGACAAATCGCTGGTGCGGATGGCACCCATCAACAATGGCACGGTGCGCTACGAATTGCACGAGTTGCTGAAGCAATATCTACGCGACAAGTTAGTGGCCACAGGCGAAATCCAATGGCTCGCGGCTCGGCATGGCGATTATTTCTGTCGCTTAGCGGAGACGATCAACCCCCACTTGTATGCGGTCGAAGCAACCATTTGGCAACAAGTGCTGGAGCTTGAACAGAGCAATATGCGTGCGGCCCTCCACTGGTCCCTGGTCGAGGGGCAAGATCCTGAGCTTGGTCTGCGTTTGGCGGCCGCATTGGGGCGGTTTTGGTACTTGAGTGGACGCTGGAAAGAGGGACGCGAGTGGTTACTATTAGCCCAGCAACAACCGGTGGAGGGTGGCAAAGCCCGTTCGATGCTCTTGGTGGCGCTGGGCGAGTTGCACTGTTTGCTGGCCGATTATCAAGCCGCCGAGGAGTGTCTGCAAGCAGGGCTATCACGTTGGCAAGCAGCGAATGACGAGCTCAATATAGCCTGGACGTTCTTCCAGTTGGGCAATCTGGCCACCGCGCGCGGGGATTATCCAGCCGCGGCCACCTATTTTACTGGCAGCTTGGAACGCTACCGTGCGCTAGGCAATGGCTGGGGCACAGTAACCGGGTTAAATCAGCTGGCCAGTGTGGCGCTCAATATGGGCGATTACTCGCAGGCCGCCGCGTTGCTGGCCGAATCAATGCCGTTGGCGCGCGCCTTGAAACGCCAAGGCGGCATTGCTGGTGGGCTCAATCTGTTGGGTCGGGCTGTGCTGGGCGAGGGGGATACGGAGCAAGCCAACGAACTCTTTAGCGAAGCGTTGGCCATTTTTGAGCAACGCAAAAGTCAACCGGGGATTGCGTGGTCGTACTTCAATCTGGGGCTGTCCTATTTACAATCGGGCCCTTCCAGTGAAGCGATGCGCTATTTTCATCTGGCATTGCGCATCTATCAAGAGCTCGATAACAAAAGTGGGTTCTTGGGTTCATTTCTTGGGTTAGCTGGTGTTGCACTTGCCCAACACCAACCAACCCAGGCAATTCAGTTGCTGGCCGCCGCCGACTATCTCCGCCAGGAATTCGGCTTAGCGCTCAGCCACTACGAAGAGCAGCTCTATCAACAGATGGTGGCACAGAGCAAACAGGCATTTACGCCCGAAACCTGGCAAGCCATTTGGTTGAGTGGCTTGCAGCTGTCCTTGGCCGAAGCCATTCAGTTAGCGCAGAGCCCTTTCTGATCCTGGCCAGCAACGGGTGACGATTTTTATGGTCGTTGCGCGCCCAGCGCTTCGACATAGACTGCGTAGATCGACGTGCTGGCGGCCATGAAGAGCCGATTCTTCTTAGGACCACCAAAGCACAAATTGGCGCAGGCTTCGGGCAAGTGAATCTTGCCGAGTAATGTCCCATCCGGGGCAAAGCAGTGTACCCCATCAAAGCCATCACCACCCCAGCCCGCGCTCGCCCACAGATTGCCATCGATATCACAACGGATGCCATCAGGCCCTGCTGGTTTCATGTCAGCAAAGAGTTTGCCATTGCGCAAGCTCCCATCCACCACATCGAAGACACGGATATGGGGCGGACTCTGCGGATCCCCTGTGTTTTCACCAGTATCGACGATATAGAGCTTGGACTCATCCGGCGAGAAACAAAGCCCATTCGGACGATCGAAATCATCGGCCACGACGGTGGCTTCACCCGTGTTCGGATCCAAGCGGTAGACATTTCTTGGCAATTCGAAGGGGGATTTATGGCCCTCGTAATTCAGCAGAATGCCATAGCCGGGATCAGTGAACCAGATGCTGCCATCGGAATGGACGACCACATCGTTGGGCGCATTCAACGGCTTCCCATCAAATTGATCCATCAACACGGTAATGCTGCCATCGTGTTCGGTGCGGGTCACCCGTCGGGTACCATGCTCGCAGGTGATCAAGCGACCCTGGCGGTCGCGGGTGTTACCGTTGCTGTTGTTGGCTGGTTGGCGATAGACACTCACCGCGCCGGTCTCTTCATCCCAACGCATGATGCGGTTATTGGGAATATCGCTCCACAGCAAACAACGAGCATCCCCAAAATAGACTGGTCCTTCGGCCCAACGGAACCCGGTGGCCAAACGTTCGACCGCCGCGTTGCCGATCACATACTTTTTGAAGCGGGGGTCGATCACCTCGATCGCCGGGTCGGGGTAGCGCACAGGTGTGCCATCCCAAGGTCGTGACATTCCTTCCTCCTTATTTTTATGCAAAGCTAGTTGATGGACCCGCGGTGCGGGGGAGTTTTGCTGGACGCACTACGGACGAATTCGTTCGCGCCAGCAACAGCGGAATGGCATCCAGTTTGGACGCCAGATCATGAACAATCGCATTGGGGCACAGGATGATCTTGGATGCGACTGGCACAGCATTCAACATGACAACTATTCGAGCGGAGCGAGTGTTACGGTTTGCCCTGTGGCCGCGGCTTGCAGCAGTGCTTCGATCACCAAGAGGTCGCCCAATGCCGCGGTTGGGGTGTTGATGTGCGGCTGTCCTTGGCGAATCGCCCTGGCAAAGGCGATCAATTCTTGATCCACGCCATCAAATTTGGGGCAAGCGAGGATCTGGATCTGACCGTTGGTGGTCACTTCAATTTCCCCGCGCTGGAGGCGGAGCGCGCCACGCTCCCCCGCGATGTAAAGTTGTGGCGGCCATGGTGCTGCCACCGCAAAGGTCGTAAGGTAGCTACCCAGCACACCATTGGCAAAGTGGAGATGGGCGGCCAGCGTGTCGGCGGGCGGCATGTGGGGGGCGATCTGCCGGGCGGTGGCGCTGACTGCAGTTATCTCCCCCAAGATCAGGCGCAGCGCAGCCACATGATGCACGCCTCCATCTAAGAGATAGCCACCGGGCAGAGCACCCGATTCTCGCCAGACCGAGCCATAATATTTGCTGCCAGGCAGATTGGGGGCATAGATGGCCCAGTGGCAGGTGAGCGGCGTGCCAATTGCACCTTCGTGGACCAACTCCGCAGCGCGCACAAAGGCCGATTCATAGCGCCAATTTTCGCCCACCATCCAGACCAGCTCGGGCGATTGGGCATAGGTTGCCAACAAGCCACGGGCAGTATCGCTATCAATTGCAATCGGCTTTTCGCTGATCACATGTTTGCCAGCTGCCAGCGCCTGTTCAATGTAGGGTGCCAAGACCGGAATCGGCAAGACGATAGCTACTGCTTCCACTTGTGGGTCGGCGAGCAGGGCGGCATAATCGGTGTAGATCGCCACGGGTTGCGGGAGTGCTTGCGCCAGCTTGGCCGCCGAATCATGCGTGCGACTATAGACAGCGACCACCTGAAAATACTCTGTCAGGCGCAACAAAGCTGGGAGATGGGCGTCTCGCATAAAAATGCCCGCCCCAACCAGCGCCAAACGCACGGGCTTTGCAAATTGCGTCATGGCGACCTTCCCTTTCCAGTAGCACGCTTGCCAATCCTCCGAGTGAGCAGCACAAACAATTTTCTAAAAAGCTTGCCGCTACTTCCCGGAGGATGGATTATCAAAGATTTAATAAATTGTGGTTCGATTGATTGGTATCTGTCGAGTTGGCTTGCTTCGGGGCTGTGTTGACCATCCAGCGGGAGAAGCCATCCAGAAACTCAATAAATCCTGGCAGATGCTCAGCCGGGAAATTATAACGCTCAGGTGCATGCTCCAAGACCCGCTCGAAACACTGTATCCAAACCAACCGCGCATCTTCGTCGATCTCAAAGGGCATATGGCGCGCCCGCATCATTGGATTACCATAGCGTTGATGATAGAGTGGCGGCCCACCCAACAAGCCGACGAAAAAGGCGGCGGATTTGTGGGAAGCGGCAATCACATCTTCAGGGAACATGGAGCGCAACGAAGAGCGCTCCAATTCCCGATAAAAATCTTCGAGCATAGCAAAAATATTTGCTTCGCCCATCTGTGCATAAATTTCCGGACTGGGCGGTTTCACGCGGGGTGGCCCTTCCGGCGGTATATAAATTTGGCGTCCCATAACTAATTAATTTGTTTCTCCCAAATGTAAATCCGATCGACCGCTTCAAATCCCAATGCGCGATATAAATGCGCACCGGGTGAATCATCAGCGGCCGACAATACATGGGCAACTGTTGCCCCGGCTTGCTGCAGACGGCGCATCCCTTCAAGCATCACCGCACTGGCCAAGCCGCGCCGTTGATGTTCGGGATGACAGCCTACAGGCTCGAAAAGCCCGATTTGATTGGCGTCATCCAACCAAACGATGGTGAAGGCGGCAAAAGTCCCATCGGGCGCCACGACCACCAGATCCAATTCCTGGCGATAGGTCGACGAGGCCATCGCTCGCTGGTGTTTTTCAACCGTCATGCGCGAGGGATGAAATGCGGCCCTATGCACCGCGACCCGCTCGGCGAGATCGGCTTCGCCTTGTACGGAGCGGATGGTGTACCCATCTGGCAGTGGCGGCATCACCGGTAATTGTACAAGTGAACGCTGGTGAAAGCTAAAAAATTCGTCACTGCGACGGTAGCCACGGGCCTGCAGCAGCTCATTGCGCACGGTGTCGCTAGCATTGCTCGAACAGGAAAGCAGACTTGCTTCAGCCAGATTGCTGCTGTGCTGCCGGTACTCGGCTTCGGCATGCTCTAAGATCAGCGCTTCGACCGCCCGATGCGCAGGGTGACACATGATATCGACCTGCCCCTCACCAGGCCACGTGAACGCCACCAATTCACCGGTGGACGTCTCCCATAAACCGACCTTCTGCATAATCTCAGGATCACTGGCGGTGCTGCGCCACCAATCTATATCGCCGACCGTGCAATTGATCAGGGAGGTGTTCTGCGGATAGTTGCTGCGCAACAAGTTTTGCATCCGTTCATAATCCACTTCCCCGCGGAAGCGCTGCATACGATAGTCAGTCACCAGGAGTCTCCACACCACCCGCCATCAGTAACCCAACCGTCTCGCGATCGGCTTGCTCGGCTGCCATCTCACCGACGATCTGCCCTTCGTATAAAACTGCCACGCGATCCGACATGAGCAGGAGCTCTTCCAGATCCTCCGAGATCAACAAAATGGCCACGCCGCGCGCCCGTTCCTCGAACAACAAATTACGCACATTTTCGGTGGCACCAACATCCAAGCCGCGGGTCGGATAAGCCACAACCAATACTCCTGGCTGCCCCGAAATCTCCCGCGCCAAGATGACTTTCTGCAAATTGCCGCCACTCAACTTGCGCACCGGTGTCGCAATGGATGGTGCGGCGATCCCATAACGCTGGACCAGCTGGCGTGCCCGCTGGCGCAACGCGGACCAATGCATCAGTGGGCCACGGTTGAGCTCGCTGGCGCGCTGCATCCGCAACGCCATGTTATGGGTGATCGACAAATTGGGTGCGCTGCCGACCAACCGGCGATCTTCGGGCACATACGCAACCCCGGCGGTGATCAGCTCGTTGGGCGATGGCTTGGTGATCTTCCGGCCATCGACACGCAACTTGCCCGCGGTAAATGGACGCAACCCCGCGATCACCTCGGCCAGTTCACGTTGTCCATTTCCGGCAACGCCCGCGATCCCGACAATTTCACCAGCACGCACCGTGAGCGAAAGTTGGTGCAGGGCGGGCAACCCGCGATCATCGAGCGCGGCGATCTGCTCTAATTCTAACCGCGGTGGGCCAATTTTTGTGGATGGTTTCTCCAATTGGAAGAGAACCGGCCGCCCGACCATCAAGCTAGCCAACTCGGCGCGGGTCATGCCTTGGGTGCTGGTGGTGGCCACCGATTTGCCGGCGCGCAACACTGTCACCTGATGGGCAATGGCCAAGACTTCCTCCAGCTTGTGGCTGATCAGGATAATCGTCTTGCCTTGGGCGCTCATCGAGCGCAGCGTTTGGAAGAGAATTTCGCTTTCCTGCGGCGTGAGCACTGCGGTCGGCTCGTCGAGGATCAGCACGTCGGCCCCGCGATAGAGCAGCTTGATGATCTCGACGCGCTGCTGTTCCCCGACCGATAATTGCCACACCTTGGCGGCGGGGTTGATCGGCAGCCCATATTGCTCGCTGATCTGCCCCACTTCGCGCTCGATCTGAGCGGCGTTTAAGACAAAGCTACCGGGCAGGCCCAAGACGACATTTTCGGCCACACTTTGCGAAGGCACCAACATAAAATGTTGATGGACCATGCCAATCCCTGCCTGAATGGCATCGCGCGGCGATTGAAAGCGTTGCGGGCGGCCATGGATCAAAATCTCGCCTTCATCGGGCTGATAGAGGCCAGCTAATACATTCATCAAAGTTGATTTGCCAGCCCCATTTTCCCCCAGCAGAGCATGAATCTCACCAGGTTGGGCCGAAAACGAGACGCGATCATTGGCAACCACCCCGGGAAAGCGTTTGGTGATGGCGCGTAATTCAAAGGCAGGGGTGAGGGTTGTCATAAGTGGCAGGATAATCAATACAACATGGATGATAGATGCGGGCCGGCAAGAGCGCTAATCACAAAGCGGCCGGATTGAACGGATATAGCACAACCATCCGTTCAATCCGCGCCAGCAATCGCTGACGGCTCATCGCCGACCGCGTATGAGGACTTTCCCTATTGCGGGAGCTCAGCTTCGGGCACAATGCCTTCAGCCAACCAGCTCATGCAGATGGTGCAACCTTCGCGGCCCAACTCTGCGCCCAGCACGTCATCGATCCCTTCCAGGTCGGACTGGGTGAGCGAGACCCCTTCGGGGACAATCAATTCACCCTTGTTATCGTAGATCGGGCCCGTGAAGAGGTCGAAGCGATCAAATTCGCCCGACAACATTTGGTCGAGCAGTTCGCGCACCGGCTCGATCACCTCTTCTGGCACACCGGGCAACGGTTCTTCACCTTCCATGAAGCCGAGCAGGCCCAACGCACCACTATCAGTATCGAAGTAAATGTCATCCGGGGTCCAAGTACCGGCTTGCATTTCTTCAATCATATCCACGTACAGCGGGCCCCAATTCCAGTAAGGGGTCGTGAGACAGTGCTCAAGATCCACATCACAGGCATTGTTGCTATCGTATCCGATACCGTAGAGGCCATGCTCACCCGCCACTTGGACTGGGCCAGGCGTATCCGCACCGGTGATGATCACACCTGCACCAGCCTCGATCATGGATTCGGCAGCATCACGCTCGATTTGCGGATCGAACCAAGTGTAGATCCAGCGGATATCCATCACGCAGTCGGAGCAGGTCTGGCGCATGCCTAAAGCCGCGGCGTTGGCATGGCGGATCACTTCGGGAATGGGGAACGGCGCAACATAGCCTACCCGGTAGCTACCGTCGGCGGCGGCGCGGGCCCCGGCAATCATCCCGGCGAGATATTTCATATTTTCCATCGCCCCAAACAGATTGGCGAAGTTGGTGTCGTTCTTCTTGAGCCCAGAGACATGGACAAAGTTGATGTCGGGAAACTCTTCGGCAACGGTGGCTGTCGGATCCATATAGCCGAACGAGGTGGTGAAGATAAGATCAAACCCCTTGCGGGCCAGGTTGCGGATCACCCGCTCGGCATCCGCGCCTTCCGGCACCGATTCCAAATAGGCTGTGTGGACACTATCGCCCATAGTTTCGAGGATATACTCGCGCCCTTGATTATGGGCGTACGTCCAACCACCATCCCCAATCGGCCCAACGTAGACAAAGGCCACATTAAACTTGTCTGGCACAATGTCGGGCACGGTGATCTCATCGGTTGTGGGGCTGGAAGTCTGATCAGCCGGATTGGGTGCCGGTTGCTCGATTGCACTACCTTCTGAATCTGCGGCAGGTGCGGCCGCGGGCACGGCACAAGCACCCACAATAAAGCTGAGCAGCAACAGGATGGCTGCAAATTGCCAAGAGCGTTGGGTACGCATCGGATAGTTTATCCCTTTCAAGTAGTTAGCTGGGTGGAATCGAGTTGTTTGATTATCCAGTTGTCACATCCAGTACGTGGGGAGTGGGGGGTAGCCTTCATCCTGAGATGCTGCACCCAGCTTAGCAGGTAGGGCTAGTTTGGGCACCACCACCAGCCTCAGGATAGGCTCTTGTACGAGGCGACTATACCCGATTCTAGCAGGAATGTCCAAATTAAGCTGCTTGCTCGAAGATAGAAGCCGGAGATACGATTCTCTTAGGGCTGGCGACAAGCGTTCTCTGTCCACGCTTGTCGCCAGCCAATCATCTACTTGATTAGCGTTTGCCACTCCAAGCTTGACTTTTGACTTTGCGCCCTCTGTGCGGATTGGCGCCAGGTCGCGAAGGTTTATGGGGTAGTGGACGTCGCTCGCCCCGACGCGGGGCAGATGAGGGCCTCTCTGGTGTATCTTGCGCAGTGGCGAGCCGAATATTGTCTTTGCGCCCCCGCACAATTACCCCGGCCATACCGGACAACACTTGTTCGACCAAATGCGCAGGAATCTCGACAAAACTGAACTCGTCGTACACATCGATCGCACCGATCTGGCGGCCCACCAAACCGGCCTCATTGGCAATCGCGCCGACGATGTCACCAGGACGTACCCCGACCCGCCGCCCAACTTCGAGCAGCAAACGGACCATACCGTCTTCGGTCGCTGGCATCAGTTCGGGCTCAGGCTCTAAAGGAACGGTCAAACCTTTGTCCCCACCTGCCAAGCGGAGCGCCGCCGCCGCAATTTCGCTGAGCTCGCGGTTACTTTCCGCCATCAGTTCCTCGAGGAGGCCGAAATAGACCGTTAGATCTTCCTCGCGCAACGTTTTGAAGATCAACTCTTTGAAGAGTGCGATTCGCCGGACAGCCACATCCGCCTGTGTCGGTACTTTCAGGGCCATCAACTTCTGTCCGGTATAGCGCTCGATCTCGCGCAACATCCGCTCTTCGCGCGGGGTCACAAAGAGAATCGCCTTGCCATGTCGGCCGGCACGGGCGGTGCGCCCAATCCGGTGCACGTAAGACTCAGGGTCATAGGGAATGTCATAGTTGATCACGCGGGCGATATGTTCTACATCCAAGCCCCGCGCCGCCACATCGGTGGCCACAATCAACTCGACTTGCCCAGCCCGCATCCGGCGGATCACACTTTCGCGTTGCGCTTGCCCCATATCGCCATGCATCGCCTCGACCGTATAGCCACGCGCCTGCAACTTCTCGGCCAGATCCGCCGCACCAATTTTAGTCCGGGAGAAGATCAAACTGGCCTCACCGGGCATCATTTCGATCTCCAACAGCCGAGTCAATACATCCAATTTTTGCATTTCGGCCAAGCGGATAAAATGTTGCTCCACCGTCGGCACGGTCAACGTCTTCTGGCGGATCTCAACATCGATCGGCTGGTTCAGATAGCGTTCAGCAATCCGCCGTACCCCATCGGGCATGGTTGCCGAAAAGAGCGCAGTCTGTCGCTGGGCTGGGGCATGGGCCAAAATCCATTCCACATCTTCTTGAAAGCCCATGCGCAACATTTCGTCGGCTTCATCCAAAACCACAAAATTGACCGACTGCAGGTCGAGCGTGCCACGCCGCAGATGGTCCATAATCCGGCCGGGAGTGCCCACCACCACATGGGTGTTGCTTTGTAAGCGGCCGATCTGCTTTTGGATCGAATCACCACCATAGATCGGCACGACCTGCACCCGCCCCAAACGTCGCGAATACGCGTGCATGGCCTCCGATACCTGGATGGCCAACTCGCGGGTTGGCGTTAGGACAAGCGCTTGCACAGCCTGATGACGCAGATCCAACCGGGACAAAATGGGCAGTGCAAAGGCAGCAGTCTTGCCCGTACCAGTTTGCGCTTGGCCGACCACATCATGGCCAGCCAATAATAGCGGAATGGTCTGCCGCTGGATCGGTGTGGGCAATTCATACCAGAGTTCGTTCAAGGTTTGGCGAAGCGCATCGCTGATCCCCAAGTCCTGAAACGTCTCTGGGTTGGCGCCTAATTCATTTGTCATAATATACTCTGATTCTGATCAACTCTGTTGATCCAATGCGGCAGCAATTGCTGCGTCAAGATTGATGGTTGCGCCGGGGGGACGCTGCAACCAGATCAAAAATTCCAAATTACCGGCCGGGCCAGGTGCGGGTGAGGTAATTACACCTTGCACGCCAAGGCCCAAACTGGCGGCCAGCGTGGCGATCTCGTAGATCACTTGCTGGTGCACGGCGGGGTCGCGCACGACGCCCCCTTTGCCCACTTGTTCTTTGGCCGCCTCAAATTGCGGCTTGATCAGGGCGATCACTTGGCTGATTGGCCGTAACAAGCGCAAGGTTGCGGGCAACACCAGCCCCAAGCTGATAAAACTGGCGTCGATCACGGCGATGTCAGCCAACGCTCCACTGGGTAATTGCTCTAAGTGGCGAATGTTCGTGCGTTCCAACACCACCACACGGGGATCGATCCGCAGCTTCCAGGCCAGTTCGCCATAGCTCACGTCGATCGCATAGACTTGCGCTGCCCCATGTTGCAACAAACAATCGGTAAATCCACCAGTGCTGGCCCCGACATCCACAGCAACCAGACCGGTCACATCTAAGGGAAAGGCAGCAAGCGCCGCCGCCAGCTTGAGGCCGCCGCGACTGACATACGGAAGGGTGGGCCGGAGACGGATTGGCGCATCGACGGGGATGCGCTGCCCGGGTTTGTCATATACCTGCTGGTTGACCAGAACTTCACCCGCCATGATCAACCGCCGGGCTTGCTCACGATCCTCAGCGAGACCGCGGGCCACCAACACCAAGTCTAGACTTTCTTTCTTCATAACACGGCTACTTTATTCCGGACCATTCTTGACGCCAAGCCCCCCTTCCAGTAACATGGGTAGCCGGATAACATTCATATAGAGACTATATTCCATCATTATGTCAACGACTACGGCAACCGTCAATACCGTTTGGCTCAATATTCGTGGATTGCTCAAAGCCATGCGGATTCATCAATGGACGAAAAACGGCTTTGTCTATGCCGCGCTCGTCTTTGACGGCAAATTATTTCACCTTGACCTCTTTTGGTGGACAACGCTAGTCTTCTTGGTCTTTTGTTCTATCTCCAGCGCAGTCTATTTGATGAACGATCTGGTCGACATCGAGAAAGATCGTTTACATCCGCGCAAACGGCTGCGCCCCTTACCCAGTGGCGAACTGAACCCACGCGTGGCGTTTATCACCGCGATCAGCCTAGCGTTGATCGGGCTTGCCGCGGCAGCGTGGATCGAGCCACTGCTCAGCCTAGTTGTCCTCGCCTATCTGGTACAAAATATTGCCTACAGTTTTTACTTAAAGCACGTCGTGTTGATCGACGTGATGGTCTTGTCGTTGGGATTTCTGCTGCGTGTGGTAGCCGGGGTGGTGGTCGTGCACGTCAGCCACTTTAGTCCATGGTTGTACGTCTGCGTGACCTTACTTTCGCTCTTTCTCGGTTTTGGCAAACGCCGTCACGAAATCGCCTTACTCGAAGATAGCGCTGCAGGGCATCGTCCCATCCTCGAGCAATATAGCGTCTATTTATTGGACCAGATCATCGGGATTGTCACTACCAGCATGTTGGTGGCTTATACCTTCTACACCTTCGATGCCGAGACCGCATTGGCAAGCGATGGTCGCATGCTGTTGACCGTTCCCTTCGTCTTCTATTTTATTGTGCGCTACCTATACCTGATCCATATCAAGAAGCTGGGCGGTGCGCCGGATGAATTGCTCTTTCAAGATCGACCGCTCTTTATCAACACGGTGCTCTTTCTGCTCGCGGTCGTCACATTAATCTATCTACCGCTCTTTTGAGCTTGTAGGATGTAAGAAAGCAGCGGCGAGCCTCGAACTGCTAGTCGTCCGCTCCCGATATGCCTGATTCCTTACACCCTAGCTTCTGGTAGATTTACTCTTCCTGGACGAAGACGCCCCACTCGCCTTCCATGCCTTCATCAGTCACGCCGTAGAAGACGCGGAGTTGTTCGCGCTCGCGGCGAGCAAGGTCGTAGCGGGTCTTACCAGCACGCGACTCAAAAGCCACTAAACCCACATTGCCGCGCCACTGGATCTTATCCGCCGCGACTGGCTTATCTTCATATTGGCCAATGGCATAATTCCACAACTTGCGTGCGCCCTTGCGCGTGACATTGTGGATCACATGACCATTGCGCAGATCGCGGATGCTATAGAAGCGGACGCCATTGCGCTCACTCTCGCCAACGATCTCTACACCGATTTGGGGCAGATAAAAAGCGTCGTCTGGGGTGGCAGTCTCAGCAACAGGGGTCAACAGGGTGAGGGATTCCTCTTTCGCTGAACCATTTTGAGCAGCACCTTTGGACTCACGCCGGGAGTGCCGGTCGCGTGCGGCAGGGCGATCTGAACCCTGATCAGTGGCGGGAGTGGAATGCTCTACTCGATTACGCTCGTTCAGAATTTCGCGCACAAGAGCGACAATTTCATCCCGCACCGCCAAGCTGGTTTCGGTCTCATCTCGGACATAGAACTTATTGTCGTCGAGACAATAGGGTCGATCAGGACCTTTGGGAACGCGAATCCGTAAGACCTGCACCCCTTGGCTTTGCAGCGTATCGATCTTCACATCTAAAGGGGGGGTCAAGCGCTCGGCTAGCGTCGTGCGAATCTCTTCTTCCACCGCTTTGGGCGAGGCCAATCCCTTGGCCTTCTCTTTGCGCAAGCTCGCACCAACATAGATCGTGCCCC
>CAZMRA010000026.1:28613-30693 GCA_964568485.1 uncultured Caldilineaceae bacterium
GGTAAATTTTCCCCCGCGCTGGCTGGCGGACTCATGGAAACTCAGGACGATGCTCGGGCCCTCTTCTCGCGCACTTTCCAATGCGTCGAAGGGTTTATCCGGCGGCAGAGCCCGACGTGTGCGGTCAAATTGATTGCTACGCAACAACTGTTTGATCGCCTCAAAGGTCGGAGCATCCAACAACATCTCTGAAGCGCGTTCGCCGATGCCCAGTCGCTTGGGGTTCTTGGGATCGCCAGTCAGGCGGTGCGCGTCACTACCTTGAATGCAGTGCATCCGCCGTGGATATTCCGTTTTACTGCCGTTGAAAAAGCGCGCGGTCGAAAAGCGGTGCTTATCGAGGTCGGTAACTTCGAGGGCATCCAAATACGGATCTTGCGTAAAGGCAATTTTGGTTTGGCCCCCAAAGGCAAAATTGCGCATGGCCACCCCATGGGTGCTATTAGCATGCGAAGCAATCACCAAACCACCTGCCTCATGGATGATCCGATAGGCAGTCAAAACATCGGTGCTGGCTCCGGTCTCAGTTGACCCTGCGTCGAGCTTATCAATAGGCACCTTGAGCGCCAACAAAACATGCTCTAATTGGCGCAGCGGCGTCTCCGGAGGGAAGATCCCCAAAATGTGGAAACCAAAGGTCGCCGTAAATTCAACACCAGGCAAGACCAAAACTTTACCGCCCAATTCTCGCCATTCAACTAAGCGTTTTTGCTCATCATCGGTCAGGCGGCCATCTTGCTCCAAACGGGTCAGCCACTCCAATTCTTGACGGATGCGGGCCACACCGGCAAATGTATTATGGTCAGTGATGGCGACAATCTCTAGCCCTCGAGCGACCACGGTACGCATCCAGTCCAAGTAGCTAACATTCGGCTCCTCGTAATCATGCGAAGCCGGTGTATGCAGATGCAAATCAACCCGGTACCACCTACGTTGCTGCTGTTTGGCGGATGGTGGCGTTGGCGACTGAGTGGTATTTCCACCCGTTTGCGCACCCCGCGCTGTATTCGATTTTCTTCTTCTAGTCACAAACTATTTTCTAACCTCCTAAGAGATCCAATATACAAGATTAATTCTGTGCAAACTACATTTCTGGTCACTTTCCGCTCCCAAAGTGTGCAGTGAGAAGTAGAGCATCAGCCAGCGTACCTGGCATTGGCTATCTATAGCCTTGTGGTCACTGCTGAGCGACTATGCCCAAAAATGTAGTTTACACTATCCTTAATCTCTAGCTAAAAAACTAAGGGCAATATCCAAATCAAAACAGATCAATAACGTCAGCACAGAAATTCAGGGAAGTCCTCAATCAACCAACTTTGCACCAACATTCCCAAATCTCTGTGCCGAGCGCGTTGGCTAGGCGAAGCATCCTCAAACCACACCTAAGTTAAAGATGACTACTGCAAAAAGGGAGCAAGAATGTCCGATCAGACAGAGAGCAAAGTGGGCTCAGGCGATGCAAAATCATCCACTGGTGGCTCAGGAGCAGTCTCGTCCGGCGCGCAAAGGGCGGCATCCAAGACCTCATCCATCGTATCCACCAAAATAAACTTCATTTCTTTGCGCACAGCCTCCGGGACATCATCCAGATCAGCATCATTGCGCTTGGGTAGGATGACTGTAGTCAACCCAAAACGGGCCGCGGCCAATACCTTCTCCTTGACCCCACCGATCGGCAGGACCTTCCCCCGCAGCGTGATCTCACCCGTCATGCCGAGTTTGGGACGTATGGGGCGGCCAGTCAACAAGCTCGCCAACGCGGTGGCCATAGTGATACCTGCGCTCGGACCATCTTTAGGGATCGAGCCTGCAGGAACATGCAGATGGATGTCTGACTTGCTGAAAAATTCAGCGTCCAATCCCAACTGCGTAGCCCGGCTGCGGACATAACTGAGCGCGGCCTGGGCACTTTCTTTCATGACTTCACCCAGTTGACCAGTGAGAGTAAAGCCTTTCTGGCCAGGCAAACGGGTTGCCTCAATAAACATGATATCGCCACCAGTTGCGGTCCAGGCCAAGGCAATGGCAACCCCCGGCGCCTCCACCCGTTCGACGATCTCGTCGCTGTGGATCTCGCGCT
>CAZMRA010000027.1:0-30592 GCA_964568485.1 uncultured Caldilineaceae bacterium
CTTCCGGGTCGACCTTCCAGTAGTAGGGGTTGCGCTCGAGGATCAACTCAGTGCCACCTGGATCCCACTGAACCGGCTTCCACGCCCAGATAACCGGCCGCTCGACGTTGTAGTCGAACGCTTTGTCTTCAAAGAGCGCGTAGTCCGTGATCTCCGAGTTGTACTTGGGGTGAAATTGCTCGAGATAGTGCTTGGGGGCAATGACGCCGAAGCGCTCAAAGCCCAGCGGCCACTGATGGCCGTGGAAGGCCAGGCCCATCGAGTCGACAATGCCGGTGGGGCCAGGGAAGATGAAATTGATGGTGTAGTCGTCCACCTTCTCCAAGGTCATCGGTTCGCCGTTGACCGTCCACTCTATGTGGGGCGACGGAGTGATGTTAGTATCGGTCTCAATGGCTTCCCACCAGAAGATAATATCATCCACTGTCCACGGTTCGCCATCGGACCACTTCAACCCTTCGCGGAAATATAGTGTCAACACAGTGCCGTCTTCGCTCCATTCCCAATCCTTGGCGAGACCAGGCTGGATCGGGTCGGCGAAGTTGGGCGCCCAGCGCAAGACCGGGTCATAGTTCAGGCGCGCCCAAGCGTGATAGTCCTTGACCCCGAGGAACGCACGGTGCCAAGTACCCCCATACTTGCCAATCGACTCATAGGGTTCCACCACCAGCGGTTCCTTGGGTAGACGCTCTTCCAGCGGAGGCAGTTCGCCGCTGGCAACCAACTCCGCCAACATGGGGGCTTCCTTCCCGCCAGAGTCCACTGCGGCAGCCCCTTCTGCCGAAGCGTCCTCAGTTGTACTATCCTCAGTTGCCGCCTCAGCAGGGGCGGCGTCTTCGGACGCGGCAGCAGGCGCTTCTTCAACCGCAGGCAGTTCGGGCCGTGGGCCACAGGCCGCGGCAAAAAGCGCCACAAATGCCAGGAGCATGATCGTCGTCCATAGGCGACGTCGAAGCAGGATCATCGATTCCTCCTTTGCGAAATCAGTCTATCGGCGCGTCGACAGGCGCGACACTTTTTTGGGATAAAATTGAATCTTAGAGAGAACACAGTACAGCTAAAGGCAAGGGGTGAGGAGTTACCTGAAATTGTACTGTGGACACAAGATACTCAAAACGCTTTAAACTGTCAACCCAGGGTTTCGCAAAAGTCGAGGGAAGAAATAGAAAAGGGACTCCAAAGGGAGTAGCCTAAGTTTTATCTGAACACAGTCAGTCCCTAAATGAAATGTGCCACAGCCAGACAAGAAGCGGGTGGTTTGTATGAGTACAAGAAGCGGATAACGGCCAGGCGTATCTTCAACAGCCATCCGCAGCAAGCGCTTGAGTTACCCGTTTCGCTAGTTATGAGCAGCCCTTTAATCGCCTGCCCAGCGACTAGCCACTGAGTGGTGCCAGCTTCTCCAGCTCCACTATGAACATGCTTCAATATCCTGACAGAGCTTCTCGCAGAGGCCCAATAGCCGCGGTTTCCAGCGATCGTGCAGCAAGAGCGGATCAAGCCAGTTGAGCCGTTGTGACTCGCCGGTCAGCTGCGGTAGATCGATCTCGTCCTCATCAAGCACCCGCAAGTGCATCTCCCGATTGGAATAAGGGCCAAACTGGTTGTGAGACACAATCACCGGCGGAATTCGCACAATGGTTTCCATATTCCAGCGGGCAACTTCACGAAAAAAGAGGCGCATGGCGTGATAGCGGCGGTGCACATTGGGTTGTTCTGTCACCAGTTGATGCCAAAAATTGCCATTGTGAAAGGTGCGTTCTTCCGGCAGTAAGGGTAATTCGTACAGGAGGGCCAATGTGGTTGCGCCACATTCCAAGAGCGAGTAGGCAGAAGCAAAGTAACCAAACAGGAATGAACGGGTCAATACCGCGGCTTTGATGTCCTCGCCTTGTCCCATCCCATGCCGCTTGCGCGCATCTTCGATCAGAAATGCGTACATATCTAGATCAGCCATGCGCATGCAAATACTTTCGGCCAAGATCACCGCCAAGTGCCCCATGTTGTCGTGAATGACTGGGCTGCGATCGAAATGCTCATCCAGCTTGATAAAACAGTTGGGCACTGGCTCTTGGGAGAGCTTGTAAGCTGTTCGTTCGTAGAAATAGGTTCTCATATTGCTAATTACACCAAAAGTCGCATTGTGAACTTGGTTGGCACCCCATAGAATGGAGCGCATCAATGGCAAGGGTGCAGCGCATACACACCGGGCTAAAACATGTGACAAAATCTGCTGTGTCGCTGCGCACTGCTGAGAGCCTCCAACGTGAACCGAAGGATTTGATGTAAGAAGTATAGCTGAGAGAAGGGAAAGCCGCATGGTTGCTCTGCAAACGAATGTCATAAAATCGCTGCGAGCGCATCAGAGCCGTGAGCGGAGCGATGTGCCTTATGCCGATTCACCAGAGAACAATACGCAACCCACCGACTACCAGTTGATGATCCGCGATCTACCCGCCGATTTACGCCCCCGTGAGCGCTTGGCCTATGCTGGGGCAGGTGCGCTGAGCAGCGCCGAGTTGCTGGCGATCATTCTCCGTGTGGGTGGACGAGGCGAGAATGTTATTCGCATGGCCGAGCGGTTGTTAAGCGATTTTCACGGGGTCAGTGGTTTGGCCCAGGCCAGTTTTGACGAACTCTGTGGTGCGCGTGGTGTTGGGGCGGCCAAAGCGACGCAGATCAAAGCTGCGTTGGAATTAGGAAAACGAATGTTGTTGGCCTCTTCCCAGGAACGGTTGCAGATCCGTAGCCCCCAAGATGTGGCCAATCTGTTGATGTTGGAAATGGGGCTTTTGGAACAGGAACAATTGCGCGTAATTTTATTAAACACCAAAAATGTCGTGATCCGCATTCATGCAGTCTATACGGGCAGCCTCAATACCGCGGTGGTGCGTGTCGGGGAGATCTTTCGCGAAGCCATTCGGGCCAATGCCGCGAGTCTGATTCTTGCGCACAACCACCCCAGCGGAGATCCATCCCCCAGCCCGGAGGATGTGCGAGTCACCGAGGCAATTGTCAAGGCTGGTCGCTTACTCGACATTCAGGTTTTAGACCATTTGGTGATTGGGCTAAATCGCTATATCAGCCTGAAGGAAAAGGGTTTGGGGTTTACCGTGGGTGGCTAGCCGGAAGCGCAAACCGGCTGTGGCTCGTGTCTGCTTCATTAGTACAAGCAGGTGGCACAAATCTTTCAAGATCTTATCTTACTGCTGGTGTATATGCGACTCTGCGCTCACCGTACTAGTTGTGGGCTTCATGTTTGCAGAGCCGCATAGGCGATCATTCTGTCTCTTCTTGGAAAGTGGCTTGGGCACGCAGATAATCAGTAAGGGCTTGACTCGTTGCTGCACTTAATTTCACTTCTTTGGCTTTGCGACGCACAAATTCTTTGAGCTGATTGGCGCGTAACACCGGGATAACCGGATTTTCGACTTGCAATTGGACTTGCTCGTTGAGAAAGAGTGCTGCACCGTCGATGGGCATGTTAGCAATCGCCTGGTTTTCTGGCGCTCCCTGACTTGGGGCTTTTTGGAGTAACTCGCGCAACTTTTTGCTCTGCTCTTCGACCTCTTGGGGGGGATGCCCAATACCTTCGCGTGCAAAGACTGTTAAGATCTTTCCAAAGCTAAAGGGTTCGCGCCAACGACTGCCGTTGATCACAATTCTGCCGCGATCATTGCGTACGGCCAAGACCAAAACACCACACGGCCCAGCGAGCACATAATTGCTGCCAGGAAGACTGTGGGCAAAAAAGGCGAACTTATCGTCGAAGCCTTTCAGGCTGCGCTCGATCACCTCATCCGGCCGAGCGATGGTGTTGCTCCCAGGCCAGCGCCGGCGGGCAAAGCGATTGATAAAGTAGCTGCCAATGCTGGCGCAAATAAAGCCAAGCGGCAGCGCAATAAAGCTAGCCAGTGCCCAATATTGTTGCAGAAAAGCGGCAAAAGCGTTCGGTGGCGTACTGCCTGGGGGGTACCAATTCGGTACAAAACTGGCCAACATCCCCAAAAAGAGAATTCCTAGCCCAGTTAAACTAAAGCGCCGCCCTAGGGTTTCTTTGCGGCTAACCTCTTTCAGATTTCGGTATGATTTCATGCCAAGATCCCAATTTCATTTTTTGTTGGTGATAGCGGGCAGCTTACGCTCAATGTGACCCGTATCTGTCGCATCGTACCGCTCCGTGGCGCACGGAGTTTTGATATGCTTAGCTAATTGATTTAGGCCAATGCAGGTACTGTTGGCTCATTGACGCCAGCGGAGTGACTGATCCCGGTCTGGATGCGCCCTAAAAGGTCCTGCTCGCTTGCCTGCTTCGCCACTCGGATGGCATGGCGGATGGCGGTGGCGTTGCTGCGGCCATGCGCAACTACGACCAGCCCGCGTAGACCCAACAAGACCGCACCACCGTATTCGCTATCGTCCAAACGGCGTCGTACGCGTCGCAGTGCCGGGCGAGCTAAAAAGCCCCCCACGCTACTCATTGGCCCACGGGTTAGCTCTTGACCCATCACCTGGTGCAGCAGGCGTACCGTCGCTTCGGCCGTTTTGACGAAGATATTACCGGTGAAACCATCGGTCACGACGACATCGGCAACCCCTTCGATAATCTCTTTGCTCTCGATGTTGCCCTGGAAATTAATATTAGGTGTCTGGCGCAGCAAGTCAACGGCTTCGATCACCAATTGGCTGCCTTTACCATCCTCTTCCCCGTTGCTCAGAATGCGTACAGTAGGATTGCTCTTATCCATTACCGTTCGCGCATAGGTCGTGCCCATGATGGCAAATTGGGGCAAATACTCCGGGCGTACATCGGCATTCGCACCGATATCCAGGATCACACAGAATCCTTTTTGCGTGGGGAACGGGGCCACCAAGGCCGGACGTAAAATACCGCGCATCCGACCAATGATTAAAATGCCGGCAGCGAGTGCCCCCCCTGTATTGCCCGCCGTGACGAAAGCTTGCGCTTCTCCTCGCTTGACCATTTCGCAAGCGACTACCATCGAACTATCGGGCTTGTTGCGGACGGCATTGGCTGGTTTATCGCCCATTTCGATCACCTGGCTTGCCGCAACAATGGGTAAATTCAGCCCGTTCGTTGCATGTTTGGCTAATTCCGCTTGGATGATTTGTGGTTTCCCGACTAGGGATACAGTGATCCCATAGGCGCGGGCCGCTTCTACTGCGCCAGCCACAATCTCGGCGGGACCTTTGTCCCCACCCATAACATCCAGGGCAATATTCATCATTGCACCTACCCTTCAATACTCAGCTCTATTTAAGAAGCGGCGGCTCCGCGTGTGGGGCGAGCCATCAAAACAGGGTTTGCAAAAGCCTAAAATTTACGAGGAATTCGATCGAATTATCTGTGCATTCGTTGCCGAGTAAATGGGCTCTGTAGCGTCAAAGTCATCGGCCAGGCAACAGCAAACCCCTGTGTAGCTTACTATAACACGGGCAAAAAGACGAAGTTGCGCCCATCGGCTTAGTGCGTAGAACAACAGGGAGTTGCTTTGCACCTTTTAACGATTATTTCAACCTCCAACCATGCTGTCAGAAAATTAAAAAATGGAGCTTTCTCTGCCCCTTCAACTACTCATGCGCAGCTCGTTCATCACTGCAGGCAAGTGTTGCAAAAGATCGGACGCGACGACGCCTGCAGGGCCGATCTCCGCTTCGCAACGCAGACCAGCGTTCCCATGCAGCCATGCACCCAAACATGCCGCGCCAAAAGGATCAACTCCTTGCGCCAACAAGCCGGTGATCACCCCCGCTAAGACATCGCCCGTCCCTGCTGTGGCCAAAGCCGGCGTTGCAATCGGTAAAACTGCAAACCAGCCCGCCGGATGTGCGATCACGGTGTAGGGGCCTTTGGCCAACACCACCGTTTGCCACTCGGCGGCTTTGGCCCGGGCCAGTGACCAACGCGTTGCCAGCACTTGCTGGACAGAAAGCCCACACAATCGTCCTAATTCCGCCGCATGTGGCGTAAGGATCGTGTCTTCTGGCAAGGCGAACGGCCAATCGGCCTGTTGCGCCAAGGCATTCAGCCCATCGGCGTCGATCACCATGGGTGGAAGGTCGGGTTGGCGCACTAGCGTTGTGACAAAGCGTTGGGTGCCCACTGCTTGCCCAAGCCCACAGCCCAGCAACAACGCATCATATTGATGAGCCGCATTGCCAACCGTGACCGCAGCCTGCCCATCAATGCCCGTGCCTTCCGGGCCAGTGGGTAATGGCAACCAAGTTGGCTCCGCCAAACGCCCACTCATTGCTGCCCAAATCGGCTGGATTACCGCGCCGGTGACCAAGCCCGCACCGGCGCGTCCCGCTGCTGCACAACTAAGATACGCTGCGCCAGGATAATGGATACTGCCTACGGCTGCCAATGCTTTGCCAAAGGCTCCTTTATGACTAAGGCGCGGCCGCTCGGGTAACCAAGCGCGTACCCCAGCTGCGTCTAACAAAAAGGTGGGCAATGGTTGGGCTACATACGGATAGACCCCAATATCGGCAACGTGCAAGGTACCTGTGACTTCGACACCCGGGAATTGATAATGACCATATTTGGCGTAAGCAAAGGTGACGGTATGGTTCGCGGAGAGGGTATGTGGATCAACCGCACCCGTGTCACAGTTCATCCCGCTGGGGGTGTCAACGGCCAGCATGACCAACTGCGGGCGATTGTTCCGCACGGTCGCCGCGTGGGTCAGCAATTCGGCTAGTTGCCCGCTGATGGGGCGATTATTCCCTGTTCCTAGCAAGGCGTCGATCAGCAAGGTGGCGGTTTGGAGCCACTGCCGCAAGATAGTCCATTCGCTGTCTTGATCCGCATGGGTGATGGCGACGCCCGCCGTAACCAACCGGGCGAGGTTGGCATCGTCGTTGCGGTTTGGGCGTTTCCACAGATAGACCGAGACAGGCACGCCTGCCTGATGCAGATAATGGGCACAGACCAATCCATCGCCGCCATTATTGCCCGGGCCTGCAAGGATCACCACATGGCCGAGTGCCGCGCTTAGTTGCTGCTGCGCATAATCGGCCACGGCTTTGCCGGCGATTTCCATCATAGTGGCGTAGCGATGACCAGCCACGTCAGCCGCTTGTTCGATGGCCTGCATTTCAGCCACAGAGACTAAGTGCAACTGCGGTGGCCGAGGCGTCAGTGAAGGGCTCATCGTGGTGGCTCGCATCGTAGCGGATTCATGCGTTTGGCATTAAATGGGTGGATTACCGAGCCGGGGTTTCGGGCGGTTGAGGGGCCAGACCCATCTCTTGGAGCAACCCAACAAGGGCAAAGTTGTTGGCCAACGCCAAGAGTGCTGGTGCTAAGACGAGCAAGGGCAAGGTCAACGCGATGCTGATCGCCAACAAGATCAATTGGAAGAGCAGCATCAAGAAGGAATAGAGCGGATTTTGCAGCGTCAATAGAATGGAGTTGCGCAGGGCAAGCCGGATATTCGGCTCATCTTGTTGCCAAAAGAGTGGAAAGAAATATTGGCCAGCCATCAAGCTAAAGAGAAAGAGCCACAGCCAAACCACGCCGATCAGCTGGAGCCAACCTTGGCTATTCCAATAGAACCAAATGTTGAAGCCGATGGCTACTGGAAGTAACAAGCTGATCAGAAAAAGGATATAACCCTGCCGCTTATGTTGGCGAGTCCCATCCCAAAAGAAGCCCGAATCGGCTCGTTTGTAGTTGGCAATGCGATTGGCAACATGTTGTACCCCCATGGTCACGCGCGGCTGAACGATCAAAATGATCAGCACTACCAGCACAAGCCCGGCGAGGCCTGAGGTTGTGGGCAAGGTTTCCAAGATCCCCCCTGCATATTGGCCAATGGCCCCGATGAGTAGCAATAGAATGACGGGGCATGCCCACCAGATCATGCTGAGGAAAACGCAGAGAAAGAGATCTTCGTACGCGGCTTTAAGGACGCGTCCCATGACAACAAATGCCTTCATTTTGAATCCTATGGTTATGGTAGCCGAATCAAGTCACCGACTGAGGCAAGCAGACGGGGTGTGGACATTGCAAGGCGGTTGCATCACGCTTTGGTGGCAATGTCGCTGTAAATTCCGGCTAGGCTGGTGTCAAGAATGAACATTTTTCATGTGGCTGGAGATTATAGCATAGCTCATCTGATTGATCGACTCTTGAATAATTTGTGGAAGAGGATAAAAAGCGCTTTCGTCAGCCTGGTGAACTACTTCCAGCAACGCCCCTGGTTTGACAACTCTCTCTGAAAGGGCCAAAATGGACCCCCAGTAATTCCTGCGAAGCGGCTTCAGGCCGCCTACTTGGGCTGCTACTATCAGGAGTTGGTTTCTGCAGATGTGGATCACTCCTAGCAGTCCGCTCAAAATTGTTGTGACTGGTGCTGCTTTGTCTCGTCGGGCGCAGAGATTTTGAGAAACACGCTTCATTATATAAGGTTTCGTATCTGGAGACGCAAAGAAGAGCCTTTGCGTCTCGCTGTCTTACGATTTGGAACAGTAGTGATTGATGCTTAGAAAAGAGCAAACTATGGCCAAGCCACCCTCCATGCAGGAAGTAATCCACCGCTTGCACGCCTATTGGGCCAGTCACGGTTGTGCGATTGGTAATCCGTATAGCGAGAAGGTTGGTGCTGGTACGATGAATCCGGCCACGGTTTTGCGCGTGCTCGGCCCCGAGCCTTGGAACGTTGCCTATGTCGAGCCCTCGTTCCGAGCCGACGATGGTCGTTATGCCGAAAACCCCAATCGGATGCAAATGCACCACCAATATCAGGTGATCCTCAAGCCCGACCCCGGCAATCCGCAAGAGCTGTATTTGGGCAGTCTTGAGGCGATCGGCTTGGACCGCAGCCGTCACGATATTCGGTTTGTCGAAGACAACTGGGAATCCCCTGCCCTCGGCGCCTGGGGGCTGGGCTGGGAGGTCTGGCTAGATGGCCAAGAGATCACCCAATTCACCTATTTTCAGCAGGCAGGTGGTCAAGTCCTGGATCCCGTCAGCGTAGAGATTACCTACGGCTTGGATCGGATCACGATGTATTTACAGAACAAAACGCAGGTGTGGGACATCGATATAGATGGTGTGCACACCTTTGCGGAAGTGCACAAGGCTGCTGAGATTGAACACTGCACCTACAATTTTGAGGTGGCTGATGTTGAGCGCCTCAAGTTAATGTTTGATCTGTACAAAGCGGAAGCCGAGGCTTGTATTTCGCGCGGCTTGGTCATGCCGGCTCATGATTATGTGCTGCGGCAGAGCCAAACCTTTAATCTGCTGGATGCACGCGGCGCCATTGGCGTTACCGAGCGGGCAAAATTTTTTGCCACCATGCGCAACCAGGCCCGCGCCGTGGCTGAGTTGTATGTCAAACAGCGCGAGCGGGAGGAATTCCCTTGGTTGTCGACCGCCACGAGCACGGCGTCAACCAGCAAGGAAACCACACAGGCAACCACGCCTGCGCCACAACCATCTAGCGCTTCGGCCGATTTTCTGCTGGAGATTGGCTCCGAAGAGTTGCCCCCACAGGATGTAGTGAGCGGTATCGAGCAGATCCAAGCAAATTTGGCCAAGTTGCTACAGAGTGAACGGCTGACGTACACTGATTTGCAAGTCACCGGCACCCCGCGCCGGTTGGTAGCGTATGTCACTGGCTTAGCTTCCGCTCAAACGGATGATGTGGTCGAAAAACGGGGGCCAGATCTCAGCCGCGCATTTGATAGCCTGGGCCAGCCGACCAAAGCCGCCGAAGGCTTTGCCCGTGGGCAAGGTGTGGCTGTTGATCAGCTCGAAGTGCGGGATAATTATGTTTACGCCGTGCGCCGAGTCGCTGGCCGCCCCGCCGTTGAAGTCTTGCCGCAGATTTGTATTGCCCTGCTGGATGGTCTGCGCTGGGGCAAAGCCATGCGCTGGAACAGCACCAATGTCGCCTATCCGCGGCCACTGCGCTGGCTCGTCGCCCTCTATGGGGATCAAGTCATTCCCTTCAGTTGGGCCGGGGTGGCGAGTAGCAATGTGACGCGTGGCACTCGCTTTGAGGACGCGCTGGCTGAGCTATCTGCTGGTGAATATACCACGTTCGTCATCTCTCGGGCCGAGAGCTATTTTGATGCCGTACGCCTCAATGGGGTGATTGTGGATCGGCAGGAGCGCCAACAGCAGATCGTTGCTCAACTACAGGCGATTGCCAAGCAGGTAGATGCTGAAATCCCTGAAGATGAAGGACTGCTCGCCGAGGTCACCGATCTGGTCGAAGCTCCGCAAGCCTTATTGGGCTCCTTTGAAGAGCAATATCTCGCTTTGCCCCCGGCCGTTTTGATCGGGGTGATGAAAAAGCATCAGCGCTATTATCCCTTGCTGCGCAACGGACAACTCTTGCCCCACTTTGTCACGGTGGCCAACGCAGTCGATTTGCGCCATCCAGAGGTAGTGGTCGCTGGTAATGAAGGGGTTATTCGCGCCCGCTATGCCGATGCAGCCTTTTTCTATCGTCGCGATACTGAACAACCGCTGGCTGACTTTACCCCACGCCTTAGCACCTTGACCTTCCATGCCAAGCTCGGTTCCATGCTCGACAAGGTCCAGCGCTTGCAGCAATTGGCCCCGCAAATAGCCGAATGGCTCGGCGCTTCTGCCACCGAGATCGCTCATGTGCAACGGGCTGCCGCCCTGAGCAAGTCCGATCTGGTGACGTCGATGGTGGTTGAGATGACCAGCTTGCAAGGCATTATGGGGGAGACCTATGCGCTGCGCAGTGGAGAAGATGCGCAAGTGGCACAGGCGATCCGTGAGCATTACTTGCCGCGCACCGCGGGTGATGCCAATCCGGCCTCATTGGTCGGGCTAGCGCTCTCTCTGGCTGATAAGCTCGACAGCTTGATTGGGCTCTTTGCCGTTGGTTCGGCGCCCACCAGTAGTGCGGATCCGTTTGGCTTGCGGCGGGCTGCTTTGGGGATTGTGCATAATCTCTTGACGGCTCAAGCCGAGTTTAGCATTCAACGGGACTTGGCCGCGGCTGCAGCTTTACAGCCAGTGCCAGTCAGCGAGGATGCGCTGGTCGAGACGCGCAGCTTTGTTGAGCGCCGCTTGCAGGGCGTCTTGACCGATGCGGGATTTGCCAGCGATGTGGTGGACGCGGTCCTCGCCGTGCGTGGGGACGATCCGTACCGGGCGCAACAGGCGTGTTTGGCCCTGAGTGACATGGTGCGTCAACCCTGGTGGGATGAGGCGTTTACTGCCTACGCCCGCTGTGTGCGGATCACGCGTCCTCTAACCGAGCGCTTCGAACTGAACGCTGGTGCCTATGTCGAGCCTGTTGAACACGAATTACACAGCGCATATGAAGCTTCCGCCGCGACGCTGAAGCTTGCCGCTGACCCAGCGTTGATCTTAGGATCGGAGCTTCAGCAGTTGCAAGCACCGATCAATCGCTATTTTGATCAAGTGTTGGTGAATGCGAATGAGGCAACGTTGCGTCAAGCCCGTTTGGCCTTGGTTCAGCGGATTGCCGAGCTGCCGGCCGCCATGGCAGATTTGAGTAAATTGCAGGGATTCTAGAGAGGCAACTATCAAACGTCATGCATCTATAGTGGATGCATGACGTTTGATAAGTAATCGTTAGAGATTAAGGTAGGGTGGTTTGTGCGGTTTCGTCGGTGAGGAGCCCACCATTAGCCCGCAGTGTGTAGGTGGCTGGCACCTCGGAGTTGTTAAAGACGACGACTGTATAAACGCCTCGGCCCGACGTGTTGACCACTGCTCGCAATTTGCCAATATCTGCGCCAAACCGTACGGGACTGCCAGTCGCAATGCCAACATCTGACGGGCGAGCACCCGCAATCACCTGGCGCAAGCCATCTTCCGTGAGCACCCAGAAGTTGATATTCTCCGCTAGTGCTTGACTGTCCTTGGGATCAAACTCTAGAGTCAGGACGACCAACCCATCGCGGATCGTCGGTGATAACGCCAAGTAATGGTGCTCGTATGGCCGCGCCAACGTTCCCGCCAGTCGTTCAACGCCAATGGTCTGGGTGGAAACCCGAGTTGGGATAACCGTTGGGGTCGGCGTTGCCTGCGGTTCGCTAAAGCTAGTGAACTGGATAGCTGGATCTGATGGCGTAGGTGTGCTGATCGGTGTCGGGGCTGGATCAGGGCTGCTCAACACCGTCGCTGTGGTCGAGCTTAAAGCAGCAGCTTCCATGGCCGCAACTTTAGCTTCGTTGGTCTGCCCATATTGATCAACCACAATACCGCCGGTGACAGCCAAGGCATAGGATGCGGAAATCGGCGAATTGTTGTAGAGGACAACAGTATAGGGATTGCGCCCTGACGCATTAAAGCTAGCCTGTAACTCGTTGGGGAAGGGGCTAAAGGGCACGGGGAAACCAGTCGCTAGATTGACATCACGTGGATCGTCGCCTGCTGCTACTCGGCGAAGCGCATGTTCATCTAAGATCCAGAAATTGATGTTGCCCGTCAACTCGCGCACATTTTGGGGATCGTACCGGAAGTTGAAAACGACCAAGCCGTCCCGTATATCTGGTTCTAGATTCAGATAGTGGCGTACGCTGGCGTCGGCTAAGGTGCCCGAGACACGACGTGCCGTGATCGAGCCCGGCAAGCGGAAGGAAGCTGGATCGGCAACTCCAGGGGCGAGGGTAGCGGTTGGCTCAGGCGTGGGGAATGCATCCTCTACTACCGCACTGGCTTCCGCAGCACTGATGGTCTGGTTGGCGTCGTCGGTCAAGATTCCGCCGTCAGCCCGCAGCGTATAGGTGACAGGCTTAGATGAATAATTGTAAACGATAACCGTATACTTGCCGCGGCCAGAATCGCGGAAGGCCACGGCCATCTTGTTGCCGATTGGGTCAAATTGCAAGGGGCTACCACCGGCAAAATTTAATTTGTCGGCTGGTTCACCAGCTAGGTAGCGCCGCAACCCATCTTCGGTCAACACAAAAAAGTTGACCAGACCGCGCAGCTGCGGATCATCTTGGGGGTCGTAGGAGAGTGTCAGCGTGACTATGCCATCGCGAACCGTCGGTTCAAGCCCTAAATAGTGGGCATTGTAGCGAATGGGTAAAGACCCCTGCATTTCTTGCGAACGGACAACGGGAGCTTGAGCGAGTGGAGCAGCCTGGCTGATGGCCGTTGGTACCGCAAAAAAGAAAATGAACTGGCCAACGACTAGTAATGCTAGCAGCCCATGATGGACACGCGTTCGTACATTCAGCATATAATCCCTTTCACATCTACGGCAGTTATGTTGGAAAATTAGCTTCTCTATTGGGCTATTAATGAAGCAACAGAGTAATCATATTGGGTGCGTCGTGGTAAGTTGGATCAGTGTTATGAAACTCGCTTGTGGATTGGGTGGGTGATTCCTACAGTACTAATTTGCTGTCAAGCTGCTAGCTTGCGTTCATCAGGCCATCGCTATGTTTTGTGGGGCTTAGGCCGCTTGAGTCTATCAAGTTGTTACCATTTTGATTATACTCCGACCCATTGTATGCGAAAGCAGCAGGGAGTTCAAGCGACAAAAGGACTAAATAGCGTACCGCTCCGTTGAAGAATGGCGGAGCAAAAGGATTGACAGCGCCTAGCCATTCAGCTATAGTCAGCCCCTGCGGGCATCATAAGCAAGTGGGGAACAGGCTCTACCTGAGATTTGCGCCCAGCCTAGCGGATAGGATGAAATCGGGCACCGTGACCATTTTCGGACGGACGAAAGAGCATCAGCTTTAAACAAAGCAAAGTATAGGGTGAACACCGTGCGCGCACTGATCACTGGCATTGCTGGTTTTGCTGGAAGTCATCTGGCTGAATATTTGCTCAAAATAGGTGGTGAGGAAGTGCAAGTGCATGGCGTGGTTCATCGCCACGACCGGCGGATTCACCATTTGTTGGGGCAATTGCAATTACACCGTGGCGATCTGCGTAATGCTCTCTGGGTGAGTGAGCTGATCCAGACTGTACAACCTGATTATATCATCCATTTGGCCGCTTGGAGTGATGTTGGTGGTAGTTGGCGGCAGCCTTGGGCGACCTACGAGTTAAACATCCAATGCCAGTTAAATTTACTTGAGGCATTAAGTCGTTGGCAACCCACTTGTCGCACTTTGGTGGTGACTTCCAACGAAGTCTATGGCTTGGTGGGGACGGCCGATTTGCCGATCCAAGAGACAACCCCCTTTCGGCCCACCAATCCCTATGGGGTGAGCAAAGTGGCGCAAGATATGATGGCCCTCCAATATTGGTATAGCCATCAGTTGCCCACCATCCGGGTCCGCAGCTTTAATCATATTGGCCCCGGCCAGGCCGATGATTTTGTGGCGAGTACGTTCGCTCGTCAGTTGGCCGAGATCGAGGCCGGTTTACAGCCGCCATCCGTTAAGGTGGGCAATCTGGAAGCGGAGCGAGATTTTACAGATGTGCGGGATGTGGTACGGGCCTATTGGCTAGCTGTCACTCGCGGCGAGGCGGGTGCAGTCTACAATGTGGGTAGTGGACGCAGTCGGCCTATCCGCTGGATTCTCGACACACTTCTGAGTATGATCCATGTCCCTGTGGAGCTAGTGGTTGACCCTGATCGTTTACGTCCTAGTGATATTCCGGTGAGCGTTTGCGATAATCGCCGATTGATTCAGGCCACTGGTTGGCAACCGCAGATTGAACTGCGTGATTCATTAGCCGATATTTTGCAATACTGGCGTAACCAAATTAGAGCCCTTAAGAAGTAAGGCGTTCGGAAGTGCGGCAAGCGCGTAAACGTTTCGCCGTCAAACGTCAGTTGTTATTTGAGGAGACTTCATGCCTACAGCACTCATTACCGGTATCACCGGTCAAGATGGTAGTTATTTAGCCGAGTTCTTGCTCCAGGCCGGATACCGAGTGGTTGGGATGGTGCGTCGTACTAGCACCATCAACTTTGAGCGCATCCAACATATTCAGTCTCAGATTGAGCTCACCCAGGGCGATCTGCTCGACCAGAGTAGCCTAATGGCAATTTTGCAAGAGTATCAGCCCGACGAGGTCTATAATCTGGCGGCGCAGAGTTTTGTGCCGACTAGCTTCAGCCAACCTGTGCTGACAGGCGAATTTACCGCACTAGGCGTCACGCGGATGCTTGAAGCGATCCGGTTGGTGAACCCCAAAATTCGCTTTTACCAGGCCAGCAGTAGCGAAATGTTCGGCAAGGTGGTAGAAGTTCCACAGCGCGAAACCACCCCGTTTTATCCACGCAGCCCCTATGGCGTGGCCAAAGTCTATGGCCATTGGATTACGATCAACTACCGCGAGAGCTACAACATCTTCGGCTGTTCGGGCATCCTTTTTAATCATGAGAGTCCACGGCGTGGCTTGGAGTTTGTCACCCATAAAATTACCGATGGCGTAGCGCGGATTAAGTTGGGGTTAGCCAACGAGTTGCGATTGGGCAATTTGGAAGCCCGCCGCGACTGGGGTTTTGCGGGCGATTATGTGCGGGCCATGTGGCTGATGCTGCAACAAGATGCCCCGGACGATTATGTGATAGCCACTGGCGAGACCCACAGTGTTGAGGAATTTGTTTGCGAAGCCTTTGGCTATCTGGATCTGGACTGGCGAGAGTTTGTCAAGCAAGATCCAAAATATTACCGGCCAGCAGAAGTGGATCTACTGGTTGGTGACCCCAGTAAAGCCGGCAAGCAACTGGGGTGGGAACCAACCGTCGATTTTCGCCAGTTGGTGCGATTGATGGTAGATGCAGACTTGCAGACGTTACAGGCGCAAACCACAAGGGCCACGCAACTTTCTGAACGCTGAACTTTTGGTAACTAGTTTACAAGTTTGGTTGCTATACTCTATTACACTATACTGGTAAGACCTTTGTATAAAGAGTGATAAGAGTGACCTATGGCTGAAATCTTACGCTTATTTGTGAGTGCGACAAACGATTTAGAAAGCGAACGGGCTGTGATCGGTCACGCTGTGGCTCAGTTGCCCGTGCAAATTGGCATCGAAATTCGTCGTACGCCCGCCGCTGGTGGTGCCTATGAGGACATTTTTGAGCTGATTAGCAATGTGGATCGCTTCTATTTTTTGATTGGTGAAGACATCACGGCCCCATCTGGGGCCGAGTGGTTCAGCGCCTGGCAGTTGGAACGCTCGATTCTGCCCCTACGGCGTTTGGGAACTCGCACCCCGGCCGCGTTGGACTTTATGCGCCTCTACCCGGGGCAATGGCTCGGTTTCCGCAACAGCGACGATCTGTTCCGCATCATCACACTGGATCTGGGGCGCATTTTGCAGCACCCGACCAACCGCTACGGCCTGACCGTGACTGAACTGTCACTCCTACAGGCATATCTCCAGCGCTTGTCTGTTGTGGATACGGCTGCTGCTGGTAAGCTGCCAGAACCGGGGGGGGCGCAGGGTGGTGGTGTGTTGCTCGATGTGGGCCATCGCGAACCCACCGACGGGGTTGCGTTGGATGATCTGGGCGTCTATGCACAATGAGCATACGCGCACAAGTAGCACACCGGCCTGGCCGCTTATGCTAGGATTGGTTGACTTTATGAACCACTGTTTTTCCCAGCCTGATTTTCTCCGTGCTATAATTTTGGAATGAAGCCTACACAAGGCCCTTCACAACAAACCCGCTTGGGGTTCTGGGTAGTCGGTTTGCTGGGGGTTTTTGCTTGGGCCCCGGCTACGTATCCCGGTTACTGGCAAGGCCTCGAAGGCTTTGTTCCCATCTTTAACGCGACACAGAACGCGCTCTTGGCTAGTATAGCAACTGCTCCAGATTTTTGGCGTGGCAGTGGTGGTGATACTTTCTTGCTGGCGCGGCCACTCCTCTTGTTTGGCTTTACCCCTACAGTTGCAGTGCGGATCAGCTTTATTCTCCTATTTGTTTTGGGTGGATTTGGCATCTATAGCTGGTTGCAACAACGGTTGGGTGATCGCGCTGCCGGGCTCGCTGGCTTAAGCTATATCCTGTTACCTCCGGTCTTGGCAACTGCTTATATTCGCGGCAGCTTGAGTGATATGGCGATCCTCGGTCTGTTGCCGATGGCGTTGGCGGGTATCAGCAGTTATGCGACTTCCCGCTCGTTAAGCGCTGCTTTCGTCACTGTCGCAGCCATTGCCTGGATGTGGCGCTCGCAAGCGGGGTTAGCGTTGTTGGCTACCCTCGTCTTGTTGAGTTATGCCTGGTTTGTGGAACGACATGGCTGGAGCTTACTGCTGGTTGCAGTCAGTGCGCTAGCTGCAGCCGTGAGCCTGTGGCCGGTGTGGGATGTGCATCCGGCTAGCCCGGTGATTTTTGGCGAACACTTTGTCTCGTTTTATCAATGGTTTGGGACCAAGTGGCAGGTATTACCTAGCGTTCCGGGCTGGCAGGATGGGTATCCCTTTCAGCTTGGGCTTATTGCTCTGCTCTTGAGTCTACTCTCCTTTTGGTATTGGCGACGCTACGCTGGTGAAATCCGAGCCACCCAGCCAAAACTGGCGAACTTGTTGGGCTTTGGCTTTGGGGGAATTGCGATCATTTGCCTGCTCAGTCTGTCGATCAGCGCTCCATTCTGGCAGTGGACACGCGCTGAACAGCTGCTAACCTATCCCTGGCAAGTGACCTTGCTGGCCATGCCCTTCTTGGCATTGACGGCAGGCGCTTTACCCACACTCAACCGGGAATTTGCCACGCCCTTCTTGTGGGCAACCTTGATCACGCTGGTCATTTTGGGCAGCTACTCCTACTTGACTACTGACTTCACGTTGTTTCCTGCGCCTGAACGGCCCGTGGCCACCATCGGTCCGCAGCAGAATTTGGTGATTCTTTCGAGTGATCTGGTCAAGCAAGGCAATCCACCGGCTGCCGAATTGTCAATTGCCTGGCAACTCTTACGGCCTTTGCCGTTTGATTACAACATCTTCTTCCAGGCACAAAGCGGTGATCCTGCGTCGCCTCTGGTGGTTGCACAGTTGGATGGCCCACCCCTGCCCGATGGCCCCACTGTCACGACCTGGCGCCCTGGTGAAATTCTAACCGCAACTTATCAACTTGATTTGAGTGAGGTTGACGAAACTGAGTTGCGTTATGTCTTCGGCTTTTATGATTGGCGCGATGGCAGCCGCTTGCCCGTCGATGGCGGGGTAGACGATAAGTTGGTGTTCTATGCGCCATGAGCTGAACGAACAGCCGCTGCCGCCGCTGTGGCGCGACAGGCTTTTCGGCTTGGTGCTTTTGATGACGCTCTTTGCCGTAGCCCCTTTCTCTTTGCCTGGCTACTTTTGGGGCGCCAACGATGCTCGTCATCATGTCTATTTTCTTTTCGAATACAACCGCGCCCTGGCCGATGGTATCTGGTGGCCACGCTGGAGCCCTGATTTTGCCTTTGGGTATGGCTATCCATTCTTCAATATTTATGGCCCGCTGAGCCACTGTTTGGCGTCGATACTCTTACGCACCTTCAACCTGAGCTACACGGCCGCCGTCGAAAGCGTTTTTGGCCTGAGTATCTTCGGCAGTGCTGCGGCGATGTATCTGTTCATCCGCTCTTGGTGGGGGCGCTACGCCGCGGTGATCTCCGCACTCGTCTATGTGTATGTCCCTTACCACCTGCTCGATCTATATGTGCGGGCGAACTTGGCCGAGAGCATGGCCTTTGTCTGGCTGCCCCTCTGCCTTTGGACAGGCCGCCAAAGTGTGCGCCGACCCGCTTGGCGTTGGGTTGTGGGGTTGGCCCTGAGTTATGCGGGCTTGATGTTGACCAGCAACCTGGTCATCGTCTTGTTCACGCCTTTATTGATGCTCTACATTGTCGTGCTGCTGTTGAACGAGGAAGAGCCGAGCCTGGCCCGACCTTGGCCAAACCGGCTGATGCTGTATGGGCGCCGGGCAATTGCGCCAGCTCTAGGTGGTATTCTGGGATTGGGGTTAAGTGCTCTCTTCTGGATCCCCGCTTTTGTGGAGCGCCAATTTGTGCGTCAAGATCAGTGGTATGACGGGCGCTATGATTTCAGTGGCCACTTTGTCTATTTCTTCCAGCTCTTTAGCTCGAATTGGGGTTTTGGGATCAGTGAGCCTGGCCCCGATGATCCATTCGGTTTGCAATTAGGGGTGGCGGCAATCGTCTTGACAGTATTAGGTCTTGGCTTAGTGCTGCCACAGCTCGCCACGGACGAACGCCGCGAAGTTTGGGTCTTTGTGGGTGCTGGGGTGGTAGCAACCCTCTTGGCACTGCAAGTTGGGACGACGGTCTGGGAGTGGCCCGTGATTGGGGCGATTGTGCAGACGGCGCAATTCCCCTGGCGTTGGTTTACCCTTACTGTGCTTTGCCTGAGTATCTTGGCTGGCTTGATTGCCCATCCGCTGATTGTGCGGAGTTCCGGTCAGCCCGGCATTGCCTTGCTCTGTTTGATCGCGGTGATTCTGTGGAGTAGTTATCCCTACTTGCAGGTGGAAATCCGCCCGCCCGTGGAAGGTCCGGTCAGTCTCGCTTCGCTGATGCGCTTTCAGCAATCTTCCGATGAGATGACCGGCAGCACCAGCACGGTGAAAGTCATTCCCACCTGGAGCCCGATGGCGGATCACTACATCAACCAAGAAGCGGCGGGACTGCCCGTCCAACCGATCGATACCAAGGTGGATTATGGGAATCCGCTGTGGCCGATCGATTATGAGACATTGGCTGTTCATTCTATGGCGCATAACACGGTGATGGAGGAGGTCTACTTCCACAATATGCGCAGCGGCGAGCAGCGGATTGTCTTTAATCACTTCTATTATCCAGGGTGGAAAGCCTACCTCTTAGATGAATCAGGAGGAATCCCTTTACGCGAATTGCCCATCATCCCCGAAGAGACAGGGACCCTTGGTCGAATGACCGTCCCACTGCCCGAGGGCGAAGGGTATCTCTTACTGCGCTTTGAAGATACCCCGGTCCGTATTTGGGGTCAGCGGATCTCCGCGGCGAGTCTCGCATTGTTGGTACTGGTGGGCCTATTCTCCGTTACTCGTCGCCGTTGGCGTTCGGCCAACCTAGCCGCTGGCGGCTAAACTTCTAGAAGTCATCGTAAAATCGCTCGTGATGCTTCTCTAGCATAGCGGACCCCACAGCGATTTTGAAATTTCTTGGTTTGTCTCAACCCGTCTTCAGGAGTGCAAACTATGGCGCGTGCAGCTGTTGTAGATGGTACTGCGGCCCCTACCGGGGTCAGGCCGATGATTTCTGAGGGAGAAGTAAATGAATTGGCAAAGGAATTTGGTACGCCAATTCGTCGGCACTTTCATATCCAGGCCGACGAATACATTCGGGCATACCGTTGGCGCGCTGATTCTGATCGCCGTGCCGAAGTAGTCTTTGCGATTCAAGATCCTGCCAGTAGAATATGGGTTCACGCCAAAGCGCATTATCCCGGTCACATCTTCCGCTTACCGTCCGGGGGGATTGAATGGCGCGAACCAGTGCTAACAGCACTCTTACGCGAAGTGGAAGAAGAGACGGGGCTTTCGGTTTATGTTCAGCGCTTTTTGGGGTTGATCGAATATTGCTTTCACGATGGTGATTCGACAGCCTACTTTGCTAGTTACATTTTTCAATTGATGAGCGATGGTAGTTCCCCCCGCTTACCGGCTGATGGCGAGATCTCAGCCTTTCATACCATTTTGCCCTGTCAATTGCTGCAATTAAGCGCAGATATGCGTAATATGGTTGGTGCGCGGCGTGGCTGGGGCCAATGGCGGGCATTGGCCCACGATCTCGTCTATGACGCGCTGACCTAAAGTGCGCTTGTATCCATTATAATCTGTCTCAGCAGCGCTGTGCCCGCTGACTGTGTCACAAAGCGGTCGCTGAGCGATATCCGCTTGTGGATGATGTTTCATAACGGACAGAGCAAGTTTGTCTCTCGATAAGGAGTGGTTGTGTTAGTTCCCCTTTCTTGGTTGAAACAATATGTTGATCTCAAGCTGCCGACGCCAACGCTGGTTGAGCGGCTTACAACCGCGGGTTTGGAGATCGCAGCACACCGGGTGATTGGCGATTGGTGGGATCCGCACACCATTCTGGTTGGTCAAGTGGTCAATGTGCTGCCACACCCCAATGCCGATCGTTTGGTGTTGGTGGATGTCGATTTTGGTGGCGAGGAGCCCCAGCGAGTGGTGACCGGGGCGCCCAATCTCTTTGCCTTCCGTGAGGCGGAAAGCCTTCCCGTGCTCAAAGTCGCCTTTGCTCGCAATGGTGCTGTGCTGGTGGACGCCTATAGCGATGTCCAGCCACGCCCAATGAAAGAGCTGAAACCAGCCAAGATCCGCGGCGTGCTCTCCAGTGGTATGGTCTGCTCGGAGCGGGAACTAGGGCTGAGCGACGAACATGAAGGCATTATCTTTCTGCCGGAAGACGCTCCCATCGGCATGCCGCTGCGTGATTATCTGGGTGATGAGATTATCGAAGTCGAGATCACGCCCGACATGGCGCGCTGCTTGAACATGATTGGGGTCGCACGCGAAGTTGCTGCCTTGACCGAGAGCACTCTGAATCTTCCCGAAGATACGATCAACCCTAGTGGCGATGACCAAGCCAGCGATTATGTCGCCGTGCAGATCGACGAGCCCGAGCTCTGCAACCGCTATGTGGCCCTGGTGATCCGCGATGTGAAGATCGGCCCATCGCCCGCGTGGATGCAAGAACGTTTGCGCAAAGCGGGCATGCGCCCCATCAACAACATTGTCGACATCACCAACTATGTGATGCTTGAATGGGGGCAGCCGCTACACGCCTTTGATTATGATGTACTGCAGGCACGTGCTCAACAGCGCGGCGAAGCCCAGCCCACCATCATCGTGCGGCGAGCTGCACAGGGCGACAAATTCACCACGCTGGATCGCATCGAGCGCGAGCTGGACGAGTCGATGCTGATGATCTGCGATACCGCTGGCCCCATTGCCATTGCTGGCGTGATGGGGGGCTTGGAAAGCGAAGTCAGCGATACCACCACGACAATCTTGTTGGAATCCGCCACCTTTGAGGGGATCAACAATCGCCGCACCGCACAGAGCTTGCGCCTCTTCAGCGAAGCGAATTACCGTTTTGCCCGCGGGATTCCGGCTACACTCAATCCGATCGCAGCCCGCCGCGCCGCTGAGTTGATGCGCGAGTATGCTGGCGGCCGGATCGTGCCGGGTGAGGTAGATGTCTATCCAGTGCCGCAAGTCAAACCTCTTGTCTACACCACAGCCAGTGACATGCAGCGCATTACCGGCTTGCCGATCACGTTGGAGACCATTACCACGGCGTTGCGCCGTTTAGATTTTACAGTCGAACCCGCCACGGAGATTGCCGCGGATGCGCGCCCTTCGGCCAGCATAGCCCTGCACCGGGAACCGGGTGAGCCCCAGTTGGCCTGCACCGAGCCCTGGCACCGCTTAGATGTAAACATTCCAGCCGACCTGATCGAAGAGGTCGCCCGCTTGCTGGGCTATGATCAAATCGGCGAGACGTTGTTGGAAGAGACGCTACCCACGCAGCGTCGCAACGAGACCTTCGCCAGCGAAGAAGCAGTGCGCGATATTCTGGTGAAGTTGGGGCTACAAGAGAATATCAATGTCCCGCTGACCACGCCGGAAGATCACGCCAAGCTCAACCAGAAGGGCTTCACCGGCAACGAAGCGTATGTCACGCTGGCCAATCCGGCAGCGCCCGAACGCCGGGTCATGCGCCGCTCGCTGTTAGTGAGTGCATTGCTGAGCACGGCGCGCAACTTGCGTTACACCAATCGGCTCACTACATTTGAAGTCGGGCGCGTCTACTTGCCCAAAGCCGAACAGACCACCGAGGATCCATTGCCCAACGAAGAGACTCGCTTGAGCATCGTCTTGGTGGGGCCGCGCCAATCGGCCAGTCTCTATACCAGCCCCAGCGATCAAGAACCGATGGACTTCTTCGATCTCAAAGGGGTGATTGAAACGCTGTTAGAGCGCTTGGGCTTTGGGGCCGACCAAGTAGAGTATCGCGCGGTATCAGACAGCGGAACCTTTGGCCCGCGCTGTGCCGAGGTGTTACTCAACGGTGAAAGTCTCGGCTTGTTCGGCGAGCTGCATCCGCAAGTGCGTGCGGCCTTTGGCCTGCCCGCTACTCGGGTAAACGCGGCGGAATTGAAATTGCGCCCGCTCATCAAGCCGCAGTGGCAATTGCAGCCCATGCCGCCGATCAGCAACTACCCGCCCGTTGTGGAAGATTTGGCCTTTGAAGTAGCTGAAACGGTTACCGCACAGCAAGTGCGCAAAGCGATCCTACAGGCCGGTGGCGAGCTGTTGGTCGGGCTCGAACTCTTTGATGTCTATCGGGGCGAGCCGCTGCCTGCGGATCATAAATCGCTGGCCTACCAGCTGACCTATCAGAGTATAGAGCGCAGCTTGAGCGAGAAGGAAGTGACCCAACTGCGCACGCGCATCATCCGCACGGTGGAACGCGAAACTGGCGGCAAGTTGCGTAGCTAACAGAGAAAGTCGCAGAAAGAAGAAAGGGATGGGCGTTATAAGCGGCCCATCCCTTTTTTGTTGTTACACCTAATTAGTGGTCGGCGGCAGGTTGCGTGAGGGCTCGTTCTTGGCGTCCGTCCTGGTATTGCAGATTTTGCAGCATAACTGGCTTGCCCTTGCGCACTTGAAACATATCCAGATCGCTCGCCACGACGCTGTTGGGGAAGATGGCTTGGGCCTCGGCTAAAATGTCTTGCATCCGGTAGCGGCGGCTGACATGGTGCAGCACCAGTAGTTCGACTTCGGCATCGCGGGCCAGGCGGGCGGCTTCCGCCGCAGTGACGTGACCATGGGCACGCGCCAGTTCCCGGTCTTCCTCCAAATACGTCGCCTCGATTGCCAATAGATCCGAGCCCTGGGCTACTTTGTGGAGTGGTCCTGTGTTACCCACATCCCCGACAAAACAGAGCTTGGCCCCCCGCTGCGCTTCACCGAGCACATCAGACGGGTGAATGACCCTCCCATCAGGCAGCGTGACGCTGTTACCAGCCGCCAATTCGCGGCGCACCGGCCCTTGTGGCACTTGCAAAGCGGCAGCTTTGTCCGCCAAAAAAGGGCGACGGCTCTTTTCCTCAAAGACAAAGCCAAAACAATCGGGTCCCCGATGGTTCACTGGAAAGACCGTGAGCGCAAAATGTTTGTCCTCAAAGAGCAATCCCGGCCCGATGCGATTCAGCGTAACCCCCACATTGGGGATTTGCCCGGGACCAAAGACCACTTCCATGAGGCCGTGGACGCGACTGAGCGTGGCGCTCCCGCCGTAGATATTTAATTCATCCAATGCTTCCCAGCGCCCGAGTGTGCTAGCCAGCCCACCCAGCCCGAGAATATGATCGAGATGACCGTGGGTGAGCAAAATCTTATCGAGGCGTCGAAAACCAAGCCCGCTACGAAGTAGCTGGCGCTGGGTGCCCTCGCCACAATCGATCAAAAAACGATGTTCGTTGATCATCACGATTGCGGACGACAAACCGCGATGAACCGATGGCGCGGAGGCAGAAGTGCCCAAGAAAACCAATTCAAACAAAATGGCGATCCTTCATAATCGAGTTGACGCTATTAAAACTTGCGCGAGCCCTGACAAAAGGCTTGCCTTCATTGATGAGCAGTTGCCATGGGCAATCTTGGGCGCTGCGCAAGGCATGGCTAGCCCTCTCAGTTTACTGGATTCCTCCGGGCATGGCAACTATTTGCGTTTTCGGGGAACACAGCCGGGGACGATCGAGCGATCGTCCCCGGAAAATGCTGGCGCTATTGAGATGCGTCGATTGGCTATGCGTGACCCAAAATCGGGTGTGGTTGATAGGGCGCTTCGAGGCTGGCGATTTCCTCTGCCGAGAGTTGAATCTTCAAAGCCGCGAGTGCCTCATCCAACTGGTACATCTTGCTGGCGCCAATAATCGGTGCGGTGATGCCCGGCTTGTGCAACATCCAGGCCAGGGCGATTTGCGCATTCGAGACCCCATGCGCTTGCGCAAGTGCTTGCACCCGTTCGAGCGTGGCAAAGTCGTTCTCTTGATAATACATGCGGTGCGCAAAATCATCGCTCTTGCTGCGGACCGTCTCCCCGCTCCGGTCTGGTTTGCGATTGCCGGCGAGGAAACCGCGGGCCAGCGGGCTCCACGGAATGACCCCGATCCCCTGATCGAGACAGAAGGGGATCATTTCGCGCTCTTCTTCCCGATAGACCAGATTGTAGTGATTTTGCATCGAGACGAAGCGGGTCCAACCGTTGAGCTTTTGGGTATAAACCATCTTCACAAATTGCCAAGTATACATGCTGGAGGCGCCAATGTAGCGCGCCTTGCCTGCCTTGACCACGTCATGCAGGGCTTCGAGTGTCTCTTCAATCGGTGTTTCGGAGTCAAAGCGGTGGATCTGGTAGAGGTCAACGTAGTCGGTGCCGAGCCGACGCAGCGAAGCGTCGATGCCGTCCATGATGTGTTTGCGCGACAGGCCACGTTGGTTTGGCTTGTCGCCCATCGGGTTGTACACCTTGGTGGCGATGATCACTTCGTCGCGTTTGGCAAAGTCACGCAGTGCGCGGCCGGTCACTTCTTCGCTCACCCCCAGCGAATAGACATCCGCAGTGTCGAAGAAGTTGATGCCCTGTTCGAGCGCATGGCGAATAAACGGGCGGCTCTGTTCTTCGTCAAGCACCCAGTCGCGCCATTGCGGCGTGCCGTAGGTCATCATCCCCAAACAGAGGCGCGAAACCTTTAGGCCAGTCTGGCCCAACCGTACATAGTCCATAGAATCTCCTTCTGGGGGTGCTGTATACTGGCGTGGTGACGGGAACGATGCGGATCAGAGCACCGCAGCTCAATCGTCAAAGATGCCGAGGCTGATATATTTGCTGCCATCATCCGGCAAGATCGTCACGACCACCCCGCTGGTCAATGTGCGGGCCACTTGAATGGCCCCGGCCACCGCCGCTCCGGCGCTGACCCCGACAAAGAGCCCCGCTTCACGGGCCAATCGCCGTGTCATCTGCCAAGATTCTTCCGCATCCAAACGCAGATCCTGGTCGATCAAGCGCTCGTCCCAGATCTCGGGGATAATGGCCGTTTCGAGATATTTCAAGCCCTCGATCACCGATAATTCGTCGCTGGGCTGCAAGGCAACCAATTGGATCGCCGGATTTTGGGCTTTGAGATATCGACCCACGCCCACAAAGGTCCCCGTGGTGCCCAACCCACAGACAAAATGGGTGATCGCGCCATCGGTCTGGCGCCAGATTTCTGGGCCAGTGGTGTCGTAATGGGCCAACCAGTTAGATGGGTTGTTGTATTGATTGGCGTAGTAATAGCGGTCGGGATCGTTGGCAACCAGTTCGCGCACCAGCCGAATCGCGCCGTCTGACCCTTCGAGCGGATCGGACTCGATCAAAGTGGCCCCATAGGCCTTGGCCAGGGCTTTGCGTTCACTACTCACATTACCTGGCATGACCAAATGGACGGGGTACCCCTTCAGCGCGCCGATCATGGCAAAGGCAATGCCAGTATTGCCCGAACTGCTATCGATCAGAATCTTGCCCGCGGAAAGGTCACCGCGCTGTTCGGCATCTTCGACAATCCTCAGCGCTGCTCGCGCCTTAACCGAGCCACTCGGATTATACCATTCTGCTTTCGCATAGAGGCTCACCTGTGACGAGACGCCAGAACGTTGTGCAAATTCACTCAAATCCAACAAAGGCGTATTGCCAATTTGTTCGAGCACGGTATTCGGGCTATAGGCGTGAGTTGCTTCGAATGTCATAGCTGGTTCGGTAAAACAGTTGAACAAACAACGAAGAGATGGATAATCGCATCTCTTCGTTGATCCAGATTAAGCTAGGGCCAGTTCTCGGGGTGCGGCTTCCTCATGTCCATTGCGTGAGGGCATCCCGCAGAATTGTTCGTAATCGATCAACTCTGTGATGGTGGGATGATTCCCGCAGACCGGGCAATCCGGGTTGCGCTGGACCTTCAGCGTGCGGAAGCTCATGTCCAAGGTGTCGATCATCAGCAGTTTGCCGATCAGCGGCTCGCCGATGCCCAAAATCAACTTGATCGCCTCAACCGCTTGGATCGACCCGACGATGCCGGGCAACACACCCAAGACGCCGGCTTCGGCGCAACTGGGCACTTCGCCAGGAGGTGGCGGATCGGGATACAAGCAGCGGTAGCAAGGTCCACCTTCGATGCCATGTTCGTGGTCCGCGGGTTGGTAGACCGTGGCTTGCCCCTCGAACATGAAGATGCTGGCATCGACCAGCGGCTTCTTGAGGAATTGGCAGGCATCGTTGACCAGATAGCGGGTAGGGAAATTGTCCGACCCGTTGAGCACAATGTCGTACTGCCGGATGATCTCCAACGCGTTGTCGCTGGTGATCGGCTCTTGGTGGCCGATGACCTTAATATCGGGGTTGAGATCAACTAAGCGGTCGCGGGCCGAATCGACCTTGGCCCGGCCCACATCCTTCAACCCGTGCAAGACTTGGCGCTGTAGGTTCGATTGATCAACCGTGTCGAAGTCGATGATGCCAATGGTCCCCACACCGGCGGCGGCCAGATAAAGCGCCGCTGGGCTACCGAGACCACCCGCGCCGATCAACAAGACTTTGCTCTCCAGCAACTTGATCTGCCCGGCTTCCCCGACCTCGTTCAACATGGTGTGGCGGCTGTAACGAATCCGCTGCTCCTCATTCAGGAAGGTAGGCACTTTGAACGAAAAGCCCGCGTTCTTCCAGCCATTAAAGCCACCAATCAAGGAAATGACATTTTTGTAGCCCATCTCCTGGAGGTTGCGTGCAGCCAATGCCGAGCGGACACCACCGGCACAATAGAGGACCACGGGCTCTTCTCGGTCTGGCTGATGCTGCTCGATCTGCAATTCCAGATAGCCGCGCGGGATAAAGATCGCGTCGGGCAAATGACCTTGCACAAACTCATCGCGCTCACGGACATCGACCAGCGTCAACTTCTCGCCGGCTTCTAATTTCTGTTTTAATTGGGCCGCGGAAATCTCACTAATCTGGCTTTTGGCTAGATTAACAAGTTGGTCGCGGTTCAAGCGACTACTCATGGTGCTCCGATCCTCTCTGCTTCAAACCAACACGTTTGGGCGATTTTGTGATGACCGTTATTTCTGGCCACCCGCCATGGCTGGCACAATCGAGACTTGGTCGCGCTCTGTGACCGGTGTGGCTAGCCCTTGTAAGGTACGAATTTCAGTTTCGTTAACAAAGATATTGATGAATCGCTTGACATTGCCTTCGCCATCCAGCACCTTTTCGGCAATGCCCGGATGCTGCTGGTCGATCGCTTGGATCAGGCCGGCGATGTCAGTTGCGTTCGTCGACAATTTTGATTGCCCGCCTGTCAGACGGCGAAGCGGGGTCGGGATCAAAACAGTAGCCATGCAAAAATTCTCCTCTTATGATTTTCGTCTGGAGCAGCGTCAAACCGAGTACGCCGCAAACAAAAAAACAGATTCATCCTAGCGATGAATCTGGCGAAAGATACTAATTGAACCGGGTTTTGTGATTCTGGTTTGCGTTTGGATGCGAGTGTAAGAGACTCGTATCCAAGGCGTTCGCCGGTTTTGCACCAAAGCTCATCGCTTGCAGGTCAAGACGCGGGGCAACCAGCCACATGCTGGCAGCGCCCGCTAGCGACACAAACAAGTGAGATGAAACAACTCTGTGCAAAACTGAACAAACATATATGATACGCAACCCTACCAATGGGGGACGGTTACCGATTTGACGCAACAACAGGCCGTTTGCCGGGCTCAATCCTTGGTATTGAGTAAAGATTGGGCAAAGGCACTATAAAATTTATACCGGAATTATACGCACAAAGCGTTGGCTTGTCAACCAGCCATAACCAAAAAATACGCTCTCGGGTGCTGGCTGGCAATTGTTTGCTGGAGGGGCGCCCAGTGGAGAACAAAACGCGGCCATCACCAACACTATCGTCAAGATAGCCCAGTGATGACCGCGGTGAAATGTCCAGTCGTGGCAATCAGTTAATCGATCGCATTCAAAGGTGGCTTCAACCCGACTGATGTATACCCTGTATAGCCTACGCAATAAACGACCGCATTGTTGGCCTCGCGGCAAGTGCGATAGGCAACCGCCTTCTCTAAGACCGACAAGCTGGCCAAAAAGAGCGGAATACTAAACAGAGTGATGATCAGTAAGGAAAAGAAGATCAGATCTTGCCGTTGTGCAGTTGTCATCTTCAGAATCTCCAGCAAGCTTAGACTTTGATCCAGCAACTGGGCAACGATGGCGGCGGCGAATGTAGATCAAGTTCTAGCATCGAGATAGTTCAGTCATTGCTAGTAGGCGAGATTTTCTGACCTGGGGAGTGGCACAGATCTAGCTACCTTGCTTACCTATAATGTGCGATATAAAGATTAAAAAAATACACCTCAAGGTACAGCAAAAGATAGATGATCTGCCTTTTTGTTTACGGAGCAGTAGTTCACTTGCTGGATGGATAGCGGTGGGATGGTGACGCAGGCGGAAGTTGGAGGGACGGTTAGAAAGCACAAAGCTGACTGCGCGTTCCCCCGAGGCGGCAGAGCCGCACGCACAGCCAGCTTTGTAGGGTTAGTATACAAGGGGCGGTCTGGAAAATCAAATCAATGGGGGCGCAATGTATGCTGGTGGCTTCATTGGGGCGACTACGGCCACCAGCGAGCCGTGTCGCGTATGGCGTGGTAGATTTTCTCGATTGTGCTCGAACCGCCCAGGTGGTGGATCAGGGGGATGAGTGATGTTAAATCTCGCAAGAACTCACTGCGGGGGCGCGTCGCTAGCGAGCGTACATGAATGAGTTGTTCACTTGCCAATTGTGCGCCGGCTTGTAGCTGTGGCAATAGTGCAGCTACAAGTTCGCGTAAAACCTCCGCCCGATTCTCCTCATCGTCAATAAAACTCCAAACCTCGGTTAGTGAATCAAGTGAGAAGTGAGTGTCAAGACTAGTTACAATCTCTGCCCGATTCTCCTCATCCTCGGGGAGAGCAGTTATCAAGACATGAGTTAGTATGTTTTGTTGTAATTCAGGGGGGCAGATGGAGTGCAAGATTATTTAGAGCCTTTGCCCGGGTGTACTCATTGGTGATATTGCTAGCGATGTTCAATGCATCAGCGAGTAAGTGAGGAGGTAGATGAGGTGCAAGGCTATTTAGAGCCTTTGCCCGGGTGTACTCATTGGTGATATTGCGGGCGATGTTCAATGCGTCAGTTAGCAAGTGAGGAGGAAGATGAGGGGCAAGGCTGATCAGAGCCTCTGCCCGAGTGTATTCATTGGAGATATTGCAAGCGAGGTTCAATGCGTCAGCAAGTAAGTGAGGAGGAAGATGGGCTGCAAGGTTGCTCAGAGCCTCTGCCAGAGCGTACTCATCATGGATGTTGTGAGCAATGTTTAATGCCTCAGTTAGCAAGTGAGGAGGAAGATGGGGTGCAAGGCTAGTTAATGTCACAGCCTGGATGTCTGCATCATTGATGGAGTGTGCGAGAGCTAAGATATCAGCTAGTGTGTTTAGTTGTAGTTCTGGAGGAAGGTAAGGTGTAAGACCA
>CAZMRA010000028.1:0-30389 GCA_964568485.1 uncultured Caldilineaceae bacterium
TAACGTTTGTTCTACTAGGTGTCAAAGGAGACCGAAGAAGCCGGTGTGCCCAGGGAAAATGACGAGAAGCTTCCGGAAGCCGAACAATCTTTTAGACCGATGTTGAAGAGACCAATCGGTGCAAAACGGGGAGCGCGGCAGAGTGTCTACAAGGACAGTTAGTATACTATAGCAGTTGCTGATCGGCTGCAATCTGTGAATAGACGCGTTCGCACTCGCGAAAGAGATCGATCAGCGGCATGGCTTTGAGCAAATTGCCTTTGGTCTGGACTTTGCCACTGAAAAAGGCGTTGCTGGCTTGCTCACGCCCGAGCCAAATCGCGTGTAGCAGATCAGCCGGTAGGCTAATCTCGATATTGGCTTTGCCTGGGCGTGGCCCAAAAAAGACCTCTAACGGTGGTTGACGGCCGTCCAACAGAACTTCGGCTGTGGGGTCGGTGAGTTGAATGCGGATTACCAAATTGCTAGCTGTAAAGGAGGCAATGGTTTCCGGTTGGGCATTCATCACGTCAAAGACGGCTTGTAGCACTTGATAAAGATGTTGGTCGGACTGAAAAATTGCCATAATGCGCCTTTGCCATTACTCATGCTGGCTAGATTATACCAATTGATCCACTGCCTGTCCACTTAACTTACTGGATGATAGAGCATAAGCTGAGTGGCAATGCGGCGAGTAGGGACCGGGAAATTCACCAGGCGCGGTAGCTGTTGCTGGCAGCTTGGCAGGGCTGACAACGCGCTATATACTCCACCTTTAGTATATTTTCACCCTAAAAGACGAAGGAAATCTCCATGAACTTGTGGGCTGGATTTGCCGAAATAGAGATCACACCGCCGGTTGGTACGGACTTGACCGGTTACATCGCTCGCGATGCCGCTTCGATCGGTGTGCATGATCCGCTCTTTGCGCGGGCACTGGTGGTGGCCGCTGGCGGTGCGCGGGCCGCGCTGATCACCTGCGATACACTGGGCCTCCACTGGCGTGAGGTGCAAGCGGTGCGCCAAGCCATTGCCGAGCGTACCAACACCCCCGCCGAACAGATTTTGATCACCTGTTCGCATACCCACGCTGGCCCCGCCACCCTCGCTCTGCAAGATTGCGGCGAGATGGATGAGACCTATATGGCAACGTTGCGCCAGAAATTGGTGACCGTCGCTGAACAAGCCACCGCTCAGCTGCAACCTGCACGCTGGGCAGTGGGGCGTGGCACGGTGACCACTGGCATCCACAACCGCCGCCAACCGGGTGAGACGATTGATCCTGAGTTGTTGGTTGTACGGGTGGACGATCAACAAGGCGAACCGCTGGGTGTGCTGGTAAATTGGGCTTGCCATCCCACCTGCCTCACAGGTGAGAACCGTCTGATCTCGGCAGAATATTGCGGGTATGCAGTCGAGCAGATCCGCCAAGCAATTGGCAAACCTGCCCTCTTTGTCACCGGGGCGATCGGAGATGTGGGGCCGGTGGAGCGTGGGATGCCGGTCTTGGTTGAGTTGGGGCAGGCCGTTGCCAAGGAGGCATTGCGCGTTCATGCAACTTTGGCCACAACCCCCTGGGACGGGATCGAGGTGCTCCGCCAATCGCTGACGCTGCCATTGTCGGCATTGCCGAATGAGGCGGATCTACTAGCGGAGTTAACCTCCTGGCAGAAGGCGGCCCAAGTCCAGGATCCAGAGACCTCGGCGGAGAGCACGCTACCCTTCCATCCCAAGATTCCGCTTGCCATGCAACACTGGATCGAGCGTACGCTGAGCGGGCTAAAGAATGGCACAGCCCCAACGCACGTTACGACCGAAGTGCAAGTGCTGCGGGTGGGTCAGTTGATGCTGGTCAGTGCGCCGGGCGAATTGTTTGTGGAATTGGGCTTGGCCGTAAAAGCCGCTGTGGAGGAGCCATTCGCCTGTTTGTTATGTGGCTTTGGCAACGACAACATTGGCTACATCCCGACACGGCGAGCGTATCCGCTGGGGGGATACGAAGTCACCGATGCCTATAAATACTATGGATATCCGGCCGCGTTGGCTCCAGAGGCCGGAGAAATGTATGTAGAAACGGCCCGCGAGTTGATCCAACGACTGCTGTAGCTGTTGAGTTAGTCCAGCCGCTTTCCGTAATTTACGGTCCTTCTTCAGCGGTCGGCGACGCACCATCTTGGTCAACGTCGCTGGCCGCGGTGGCTACGGCCCAGCTAACCACGAACCAAACACTGCCGCTGATCAACAAGGCTAGTGCAATGCTGGCAGGCTGCAACGGCACATTGCCGCGCACAATACCAATGACGGTCAAGAGCAATCCGATTATGCCAAAGACCAACCCGATTTGAATTGGCCGATTGAGTCGTTTCATTTTCGTTTCCTTATTGCCCGCTGCGCCTATCAACAGGTTGAGCAGCTACTGCGCAGATCTTGGATATTCAATTGCAAACGGCGTCGCCCTTGCCATTCATTCGCTTCGAGTTGATAGACCAGATCAAGCTGGCTACCTACCTGAATCTGCGGATGTCGCTCACCTTGGTGGAAGCCGACCGCATCAAGCACTGCAGAGTCATTGCCATCATCCACAATTAACCGCAGATGTTTGCCTTCGCCTACCGTGCGGACTTCGCGCACCCGCACGTTGCGAGTCAACAGCAACGGAGCATGATTCTCGTAGCCGGTCGGCTCTAAGCGCTTAAATTGCTCTTGCAGCCCCCAATTCAGCATTCCGAAATCAACCTCGGCATCGATTTCCAAGGATGGCCGCAGCTCATCATAAGGGGTGAGTGCCCGTTCTACCACATTGCCCAACTCCTGCAAGAATGCTGGCATGCGCACCGTCTCTACGGTGAAACCCGCAGCGCGGCGGTGACCACCATGTCGGAGCAAAAGATGGCTCACTTCGTCGAGCGCTGCGCTGATATCAACCTCGGCAATGCTGCGTGCGCTGCCGCGCGATTCTTGCGCTCCTTGCTCGATCACCACCGCTGGCCGATAAAAGCGTTCAGTCAATTTGCCGGCCACCAGCCCCACAATCCCGGGCTTAAAGTCGGGGCTGCTCACGCTGATCAGCGGGGGAGGCTCCGCACCTGCGCTGGCCAATTGAAGTTCGGCGGCGGCTTGGGCTTCACTGGTCAGCCGTTGCCGTTCTTGATTGAGCGCTTCCAGCTCACGCGTCAGATTAAACGCCTGCCCAGGATCTTTGGTTCGCAGCAGTTGATAAGCCAGTTTAGCGTGCGCCAATCGACCTGCCGCATTGATGCGGGGGGCCAGGCGAAAGGCGATGGCTGCTGCATCCACCGCACCCGGCCGCAGATCGGCCTGCTGCAACATGGCCTCGAAGCCCGGCCGTTGTACCCGATTGATCTGGGCCAGCCCGCGCACGACAAGTGTGCGGTTGTCGCCGAGCAATGGCATCATATCTGCCACGGTGCCTAGTGCGACTAGATCGAGCAGCGATTCTTCGATTTCCGTGGCTTGCTCGGGCGAGATGCGCGCCCATGTATGTTGGGCCACTGCCCGCAAAACGGCTTGCGCCAGCCGATAAGCCACCCCCACGCCGGCCAATCGTTCAAATTTGCTGGGACAATCTTTGCGCCGTGGATTGATGACCGCCAAGGCAGGTGGCAAAGTTGGCCCAACACTGTGATGATCAGTGATGATCACATCCAAACCGAGTTGATTGGCCAGTTGCACCTCCGCCACGCTGCGAATGCCGCAGTCAACCGTGACCATCAGCTGGGCTTGGCTGGCAACGCGTTCAATGGCATCTACATTTAGCCCATAACCTTCGTCAACGCGATCGGGGATGTAAGGCCCGACCCGGCCACCAGCCGCTTGCAATGCGGTGACCAAGAGCGCGGTGGCGCTTACGCCATCGGCATCAAAATCTCCATAAACGCAGATCACTTCTCCCTTTTCGATCGCCCGCACCAGCCGAGTGACGGCTTCGGCCATGTCGCGCAAACGATAGGGGTTCTCTTTGATGGCATCGGTGTGGTTGAGAAAGGCACTCATCTCAGACGCAGTGCGCAACCCACGATTAAAGAGGATCTGCACCAGCAAGGGATGTTCCGGGACGGCCGCAATAAGATCTGGTGGAGCAGGAGGGGCAACAACCCAGGTTTTGGTTTGGAACAGTGACATGACGTTAACTTAGAAGAGTATGCGAGCTTATTAAGATTAGATGTCACTTAGGGCAATCATCTCAAAATTGAGTGCGGCATATCGATGCACCGTCAACCCAACCGACTTGGCCTAGAGATGTTGCGAGAAAGAGCGAGAACTTATCCGGTTGGACTGCCAATCCATCCAAGATAAGACTAGACATCCCATACTAAACACCGCCACAATGGCTTGGTAATGTGGCTGGATTATAGATCAGCGCAAGGCGATAGAACAAATGATTTGTTCGATGTTGAAGGGCTGCGCTGGCTGTGGTATGCTATGGGTATGTCCGCAACACTTGAACGTTTGCGCCGTCTACAAGCACTGCGCCCACAACATAGCTCGAGCCACGAGCCACAGCCGGGGCCCGAACCGTCTCTGATCGATTCGGCGGAGTCCCCAACCCGCGCCGGCGCACTGGAGGAGCTGATCCCTGGGACCGTTGTGGAGAATGCGGCTGGTGTCTGTTATGTGCGGACGCAAAGTTACGCGTTACAGACCGAGCGCGGAGGGCGTCCGTTGCAGGCGGTACTGGAGCAGCCACCAGCCTTATTCGCCCCGCTGCACCCCAATTTTGGGCTGCACACCGTTGAAAATTATACCAATGCCGTCTTTTTAGATACCGAAACGACAGGATTGGGCGGGGGTGCTGGCGTCTATTGTTTTATGGTGGGTGTGGGCACATTCGAGACCCAGACGGCAGCATCCACCCCGAGCCATTTTGTTGTGCGGCAATTTTTTATGCGCAGCCCGCAAGAAGAAGGGGCATTGCTGCTGGCGCTGGCAGATCTATTCGACCAGCATGAGTTGAGCGTCACCTTTAACGGCCGCACCTTTGATCTGCCAATGTTGCGCACTCGGTTGAGCCAAAATCGGCACATCTACCCCGACTTGCGCGGCAGTGGTCGCTTTTTGGCGCCAGAACGCCCTCACCTGGATCTGTTGCCGCCTGCTCGGCGCTTATGGCGGCGGCGTTTGCAGAGCTGCCGATTGATCAACCTCGAGCAGCAGATCTTGGGTTTGACTCGTACTGAAGCTGATCTGCCTGGCCATTTGATTCCCCAGGTTTATACCGACTATCTGCGCAATGGTAATGCCGCAGAGATCAGTCGAGTCTTTTATCATAACCTCGAAGATATTCTTTCGATGGTTGCCCTGACCGACCGGCTCAGTTTGGCCTTTGCCAGCAGTGAGAATGCCAGTGTAGAGCGCGAAGATTGGCTGGCGTTAGGCATTTGTTGGGAGGAGCAAGAGCGGTGGGCTGAGGCAGAAATGGCCTATCGTCGAGCGCTGGATCTCGTACGAGAATCCGCAAACCAGCGTGATGCCTTTGAACGATTAGGCCAATTGCTCAAACGCCAGCGCCGCTGGACCGAAGCGGTTGAATTGTGGGAACGTTGGCTCACAACGATTCCCGGCGTAGATCCAACTCCGTTTGTGGAATTAGCCAAATATTACGAGTGGCAACAGGTCGATCTAGGCCAAGCGGAGATGTGGACCCAGTGGGCACTGCATACGCTGCGCAATGCGGCGGCTTGGCAACGTCCTGCTGGCGCAATCGCCGAACTTGAACATCGCTTGGCTCGTATACAGCGCAAACAGGCCGGCCAAGTGGTGGATGAAGCACCGAGTTAGTGCGCCGAACTCACTCGTTTGTATGAATTGTGACTACCAACGGACTGTCTTCAGGTTGGTGACCAAGCTGAAATGCTCATCGCGGGTCACCAAAACGAGGCCATAATGCAGGGCCAGAGCGGCGATCCAGATATCATTCTCGGGGATCCGAACATTTTTTTGAAGCAGTAATTCTTTGACAACGCTATACCAGCGACTGGTTTCGCCATCACAAGCTAAGACGGTACTGGCTTGGGCGAAGGCATACACGCGCGCTACCGTTTCAACAACTCGGCTGGAGCGGCGTGCGCCATAATAGAGTTCACCCACAACGATACTGGGAACGAAGAGCTCCTTTGCCGCTTCGATCTGCTCCACTACGCTGGGCTCATTGGCAAACAAGGCCAGCACAATGGCAGTATCTAGCAAATATCTACCACTCATTCAATTGAACCTGTTCGCAGTCGTTCATGATGGCGCGGCGCATTCGCTCTAACTCATCCCCAGCGATTGTCCCGGCAAATTGACGCATCACCTGGCCGGAAACCCCAGTTTGCGTCGAGCTGTGCAAAGTTTGCACGAACTCTAGCACCAATTGTTGGAGGTCAGTTGGCAGCGACTCCATGCGCTCTATTACCCGCATTACAATCGGATTTTCCATCGTAGTTCTCCTACTCCCTGCTCCAGCTAGAAACCGTACCTTCAGTGGGGGGAGCCACTATGATCGTAGTATAAGAGAGAAATCAAGCGTGTGCAAGTGATTCTTTTAAGCCACAAAGCGGCCGAGAGAGGGTGTAACGCAACATGACGCTACTCACTGAGCTATCCTTGCTCGGTGATTTCAGGAACCAGCTTGCTTCCAGTACAATGGTGACGTTTATTCCAAGCAAGCAGCATCAAGCGCGGGAAGATTAGCCCACCTATGTCTGTGTTTTTCCAGCAAATTCGAGCCTTCCGCCGTGATGTTCGCCTGTTTTTGGTTACCCCGGCCTTGATCGGCTTCACAGTTTTTGGCGGGATCTACACCGTTCTGTTTAATCTCTATCTGGTGCGGATGGCCTATGGTACCGAGTTTATCGGTCTCGTCAACGCGATCAGCCAATTTGCGCTGGCGATTTTTGCGTTGCCGGCCACCTTTGTCGCGGCACGGTTGGGCACCCGCTGGGCAATGATTGTCGGCCTGAGCCTAGCCATGGTCGGCCATGGGCTCCCGATCTTGGCTGAATTTATTCCTGGTAGCCTGCGCCAGCCTTGGATTTTGGTCACTTATCTCATTGGCGGGCTGGGGTTGGCGCTTTATTTTGTCAACTCATCCCCCTGGGTGATGGCGGTAACAACGCCGCAAGAACGCGGTCATGTCTTTTCGGTGCAGGCGGCATTATGGCCCTTGGCAGGCTTTGTGGGCAGCTTGGTTGGTGGTATGCTACCGGCGGTTTTTGCTCGTGCCTTGCAACTGCCGCTGGACTCCCCGATCCCATACCGCTATCCACTGTTGTTGGCCGCTGCTCTTTTGGGGTTTGCTGTATTGGCGATGCTGCGGACAACAGCAGATGATCTGCCAGCCGCAAATCGCGCCGTGACGGCAACTCGTTCAAGCGATCCGCTGCCCTTTGCCATCCTCGGGATGATTGCTTTGGTGGGGATTTTACGCGGTTCTGGTGAGGGTGTTGCTCGCACATTTTTTAACATCTATATGGACACCGAACTCGGGGCTTCGGCGGCGCGTATTGGCGGCTTCTTGGCTATTGGGCAGTTGATCTCTGTTCCAGCAGCGCTGTTTACGCCCTTCTTTGCGGCTCGCTGGGGTCACGAACGGGCAATTGTCGGTGCTACTTTTGGTTTAGCGCTTGCCTTGCTACCCTTTGCCTTGATCTCCCACTGGGCTGCGGTCGGGTTTTCATTTATGGCGATGTTGGTGGTCATTTCTATCGCACGTCCGGCCTTTATGGTTTACACCCAAGAGATTGTCTCGCGGCCCTGGCAGGGCACCATGTCGGCGATTACGACAATGGCGATCGGCGCGAGTTGGGCTGTGATGGCCTTTGGCGGCGGCTATTTGATCGCCTATATCGGTTATCGTTCGCTTTTCCTGATCGGTGCTGGTTTAACCGCATTGGGGGCTATACTCTTTCATTATTATTTTGCCCGCCAGCGCGGTTTGGCAGCGTCTGAGCCGACTAATGATTCAGTTAAAATTGTGTAAGATGCTCCCTGGACAGTAGCATTGCGACGCACTACGTACATCGAACAAAGCGAGCAGGAGCCATACAGCGGCTTCTTAAATTTTTGTTGGAACTTGTCGAACCTCAGTCACGAAGAAAGTAGAGCAATTTTATGGTGAATTCACCCGAAGCAGTCGCTGCCTTGCGCCAGTGCCGCGCCGTGCTTTTTGACATGGATGGTGTTGTCTATGTTGGGAATCAACCGTTGCCCGGGGTGCAAGAATTATTTGACTACTTGGATGCCTCTGGCCGCCGCTGGTTGTGCATCACCAATAATGCTAGCAACACCTCAGCAATGTTTGCGGACAAACTTGCGAAGATGGGTATCCAGACTGATGCGAGCCACATTTTGGGGAGTGCGGAAGCAACCGCTAGCTGGCTGGCGACTCAAGCCCCACGTGGCAGCAAGGTGATCATGTTGGGGATGGAGGGATTGCAGAGCGCACTCTTGCACGAAGGCTTCGAACTGGTGAGCGACCCGTTCAGCGCTGAGTATGCGGTTGTGGGTATTAACTTTCACTTAACCTACGACCAGTTGGCCGATGTTGCCCTGGCGATCCGCAACGGGGCAAAGTTTATCGGCACGAATATCGACCCATCCTATCCCTCCGAGCGCGGCCAAATTCCCGGCACTGGCAGCATTTTGACCCTGTTGACCGCTGCGACCGGGGTAACACCGACTGTCGTTGGCAAGCCATTTCCTGGGATGTATCAACTAGCGATGCAACGTTTGGGGGTTGAGCCCGCTACGACATTGATGGTGGGTGATCGCTACGAGACCGATATTGTCGGCGCAGTCCAGCTGGGGTTGATGACAGCAGGTGTCCTCACAGGCATCAGCAAACGAGCTGATTTTGAACAGGCCGAGCTCCCGCCCAATTTTGTACTAGAGGGGCTACCGGCCTTGCTGGCTACCTTCCAGACCGCTGATCAATAAAGCTGCTACGGCCAACGTTGCACAGTAAGGATGGCAGCTTTGAGCCGTTCGTGAACCACTGATCAACGACTTTTTGACCGGCTTGCCATCCGCCAAGTACAATACTTGGATGAAGCTTGAACTGGTAACATCTGCGCCAACGAATGCAGCGCGTCCATCTTTATTAGAGTTTACCCAGCCCGCGTTGATCGAGTTTTTTGCAACGATGGGGGAACCAGCTTATCGCGCCCGGCAACTTTGGTCGTGGATTTACGAACGCTATGAGACCGACTTCTCGGCCATGACCAATTTGCCCAAAGCGTTGCGTGAACGGCTGGCTGAGTTGGTTACGCTAGAACCGCTGCAGCCGGTTGCTTCGGCCATCTCTCTGGCTGGGGACACGCAAAAAGTGCTCTTCCAACTGGCTGATGGCAATACGATCGAAGCGGTCTTGATGTTGTATGACCGTCGGCGCACGCTTTGTATCAGCAGTCAAGCTGGTTGTGCGATGGGTTGCACCTTTTGTGCTACGGCACAGGGGGGGCTGGCACGTAATTTGACCCCGGGTGAGATCGTCGCCCAGGTGCTCTATTTTGCGCGTATTCTCGCCGAGCCGAGCTTGCAGCCAGAGCTACAACTGGAAGCGCCGAGCGCAGTTACCAACATCGTGCTGATGGGCATGGGCGAGCCCTTGCATAATTACAAAAATGTTTGGACAGCGCTCCACCGGCTCACCGACCCGGCTGGCTTTGGGCTGGGGGCCCGCAATATCACGTTGAGCACAGTTGGTCTTGTTCCGATGATCGACCGGATGGCCGAAGAACCACTCCAGATCAACTTGGCGGTTAGTCTGCATGCCCCAGATGATACGTTACGTGGCCAACTAGTTCCGATCAATCGAGCTTACTCCGTAGATGAATTGTTGGCTGCAGTGGCGCGCTACATCGAGAAGACGCATCGCCGCGTCACCTTTGAATATGCGCTGATGCGTGGTATCAACGACAGCCCTGAGCTGGCTCATCAACTGGCGGAGAAGCTGAAATCGCTGTTGTGCCATGTGAATGTGATCCCGCTCAATCCTATTCCGGATAGTCCCTATCAGCCGACAAGCGATGAGGATACTGAGCGCTTTGTGCAGATTCTGCGTGATGCTGGGGTGCCGGCTACCGTGCGCCTGCGGCGTGGGATTGAGATCAACGCTGGGTGTGGCCAGCTGCGCCGAGATGTGCTGGCAAAGAAAAAGCTAGTGACCCCGAGCGGTGGTCACTAGCTTTAGACGACGATTCCGTTGGCTATGGTGGAGCAAGGCTATTATGCCTTGGTTAGCGTGCGGATGCATGAAGTGCAAAGCCGCTTGCTGACTGGCTTGGTGCCATTAAAGATGCTCACTTTTTGGATGTTCAAGTTCCAGTGCCGACGAGTTGCCTTTTTTGACCAAGGGCGGTTGTTACCATATTGGGTACCGCGGCCACATTGTTCGCACTTTGCCATAACTCTACTCTCTTCCCCTAAATAATCGCGCAGAACGCCATGTGTTCTGCCATTTATGACGGTTTCTGCTGGGAATGGCGCTCGTTGACAATCAGTAAGCGCTAAGACGCCTCGGGCTCGAACGCTCTTCCAGTCTGTTGCAGGATTTGCAAGATTACTATAACCTTTTTACTGTACCATATGGCTTTTTACTTGTCAAACAAAAGTTCGTCTTGAGGTGCGGCCCAGATGCTATGCTTGTAGGGTTAGCGCACGTCCAGTTACCACTTACCATCTACCTGGTTTAATATTCTCATTAAGTTTAATAATATTTCATTGACTATCGATAAAGTGGAGTTCTCTGTGAGTGAAGTGCAGGAGTCTTTGGGCTTGAAGCTGAGCAGCCTGCCCATAGGGCAGACTGAACAATTTCGATTACGCTGTACGATCATCTCTTACGACCAGTCGCTGGAGAAGATCAGCCAGCGTTTGGCTGAGTGGGGTGAGGATCTACAAGTTGCTGTCCAGGGCGAGTTGGCGACGTTCGAATTACGAACAGCGAATCCTGGTGGGGCGATCAATTGCCTGTTGCAGACGACTTGTATAGCGAAGCTGAGCTTAGAAAATTTGGCGGCAGCAGTTTTGGCTGCGTCGGAAGCCCAAGTATCGGATGCTGAACCACTCGTAGATTCCTCTCAGCCATCAATTGACGTGGTGTCATTCGTGCCCAGCGCGGGCTTTGCGCAATTGTTTCGCCAAGCGGGCTCGGCAGTTGTCCCGTTGCAGGTCAAGTCGAATGCGGGAGATGTAGCTGCGGCTGAGTTGGACGAGATGGTTGAGGCGATTCAGAAGTTGCCTTATCGTTCAGTTTTGCTGCTACCCAACAATGGTTCATTGTGGCCAATGGCTGAAGCAGTGGCAGCACGTGCCAATCAGGTATTGGCGCCGCGTGAAGTATTTGTGGTACACACCAAGACTGTACCTCAAGGGCTGGCAGCGGTATCCTTGATCGGCACTGCTACTGCCGAGCCTGCGGCGTTGGCCGTGCAGATGCAAGAGCACATTGCTCGGATCGATACCGGAGAGGTGTGGCAGGCAGTCCAAGATGTCGAGTTTGATGGCGTTGCAGTCGAGGTCGGTGACTTTATCGGCCTGCATGATGGTCGCCTTGTGACGCGAGGTCATCAAGTAGCCGATGTTGTTTTGTCGCTGTTAGACCAAATGGCCGCGGATGAGAGCAGCACGATTACCCTCTATTATGGGGACTTTATCACTGCCGGGGCAGCCGAAAATTTGAAAGAAACCGTCCGCAACCGTTATGCTGACCAAAGTGTGCACTTGGCCTATGGTGGTCAAGCCTATTGTCATTACATTTTATCAACCGAATAGCAACTTTGTAGATTGGTGACTGGCTGCTGTTCCATTGGCATCGCCTTTGGACTGACAAGCACGAAACATCAATTACATCATCGATCTGGTTAACCCATTTTCCTGAAAGCATGGATAAAGTACGAATCGTTACCGATAGCAATGTCTTTTTGCCTCCCGATGTGATCGAGCGGCATAAAATTAAGATTCTCCCCCATCGGATCAAAGCCCAGGGGCACGTTACTGAAGAGCGGTCCGACTTTGGCGCAGACGAGCTCTTTGCTCGTTTGCCTACGTTGCCGGTTTTACCCAATGAACAACTACCCGATGTGCTGAGCGCGGATATCAACAAGATTATCGATTGCTATCAGCAGGTTGCGCGCGAAGCTGAGCAGATCGTCTCGCTGCATGTCAGTAGCCAACTTAGCCCGATGTGGCAGGCAGCACGCCGCGCTGCTGAGATGCTCAAGGGGCGCTATACCATCCGCGTGATTGATACCTTGACCGCCTCTTACGGTCTGGGCTTGTTGGTGGAATTGGCGGCTGAAGCGGCTAGCCAGGGCGCGTCCTCGCACGAGATTGCTCGCATTGTCAATGGGGCTGTGCCGCATCTTTACTTGTCGGTCTTCTCCGAGAGCCTGAATTATCTAGAGCGCAGCGCCCATTTGGGTGGTTCTCAGAGCATTTTGGGGACTCTATTAGGCATCAAAGCGATGTTGATGATGGAAGAGGGCCGCTTCCAGCCGCTGGAGAAAGTTCAGACGCGCGAAGAGGTGGTTGATAAACTGTACGAATTTGTGGCCGAGTTTGCTCACGTGGAGCGAGTTGGGGTGATGCAGCATCAATATGAAGCGGCGAGTGAGGCTTTGGTCGCCCGCTTGCGCGAGCTGCTGCCCCATGCCGTGATCCAACAGGTAGCTTATCCACCCAGTTTGGCTGTCCATCTTGGTCCAAATATTCTGGGTGTGGTGGTCTACGAAGGCCATTAACCTTACCCCTGAGAATTGAGAGTTGCTGTGATGACCCCAGCTTTTACGCGGCTCCGCCGTATTCTGGATTTGGAAGAGAAACAGAATTACCGCAACCGCGCGGTGATCGGTGGCATGGGTGCAATGAGCGAGCGGTGGGCGCAAGACGCACTTGCTGAATCGGTCAGTGAAGCGCATGTTGAGGCGATTGTCGCGTTGATGGTCTCCTACGAAGCCACCAATGCTGATCGCCCTGCATTGATTGCTGCGCTGCGCCAAGCTCTGAGCGAAGATTTTGTGCCGCCCCCATCCACGGCAGCTGCGAGCGATGCTACCAATGAACTCGAGGATTCTGGCCTGACCGCCATCCCGGAGCCTAGCCTCATCAATGATGAGCCTGAAGAGGATTGGCAGGAATGGGCGGACGAGGATGGAATGCTCTATGAAGCTGGCATCCGTCCCCCCGAACCGACGCACGTTGCTCGCGAGCGTCTCCGACGGCAACAGCCACGCGTCACTCGGCGACCCCAAGATTTGCAAGCCCCGGTCACGCTACTCAGCGGCGTTGGTCCTGCAACTGCCGAACAACTGGCCCGGTTGGGGGTGAATCGGGTGATTGATCTGCTCTGGCATCTGCCGGCGCGGCACGAAGATTACAGCCAATTGCGCACTATTGCCCAGCTTGAACCGGATGAGCAAGTCACGGTGATCGCCAACCTATGGGAGGTGCGCGAGCGAAAAGTTGGCATCAAGCGCACAATGGTCCAAGGCATTCTGGGGGATGCTACTGGAACCCTGCACGCCACCTGGTGGAATAAGTTCGTGCGCAACCAATTGACGCCAGGCACGACGATGCGTTTTAGCGGTAAAGTCGGGCTCTATATGGGCCAGAAGACGCTCGAAAACCCCGCTTTCGAAGATGTGGATGAGGAAATGGTCGCCACCGGGCGACTGTCGCCCGTCTATCCGCTCACCGAGGGGCTAAGCCACAAACGTGTGCGAGCCTTGGTGCGGCAGGCGCTGGACGAATTCGTGGGCTTGTTGAGTGATCCACTGCCGCACGAGCTGCGGGCTCAGTATGATCTGCCTGAGCTTTCGGTGGCGCTCCAGCAAATCCATTTCCCCGAAGATGCCGAACAATTGTTGGCTGCACGTCGGCGTTTGGCTTTTGAAGAGTTGCTCTACGTGCAGCTTGGGGTGCTGCGCCGGCGCCATGAATTGACCCAGCGTCAGGCGCCCGTTTTGCCCGCGGCCGATGAGCAGATCGCCCAATTCAAAGCAAGCCTGCCTTTCCCATTGACCGGTGCCCAAGAACGCGTGATCCGCGAGATTACCCAAGATCTGCGGCGGGCGGTGCCCATGACTCGCTTGGTACAAGGCGATGTGGGTAGTGGGAAAACCGCAGTGGCCGCGGCAGCCATGTGGGTGGTCGCCTGCAACGGGTTTCAATCAGCTTTGATCGCGCCGACCCAGATTCTGGCCGAGCAGCACTATCGGGGGATTAGCCGCATGCTCGGCGGATTGACTCGCCCTGATGGTCGGCCACTAGCCGTGGCACTATTGACCGGTCGAGTGGTTGGCATCGAGCGCGCCGAAGTGCTGACCGCCCTGCGCGAAGGTGAAATCGACGTCGTGATCGGCACCACTGCACTCATCCAAGAAGGGGTTGAGTTCGCCAATTTGGGCTTTGTGGTGGTGGATGAACAACACCGTTTTGGCGTGGCGCAGCGTGGTGCGCTGAGGACCAACCAGGATGGCCAGCCTCACCTCTTGGTGATGAGCGCGACGCCCATTCCCCGGAGTTTGGCCTTGACCATTTATGGCGATCTAGATCTCAGCTTGATCGATGAAATGCCGCCGGGGCGCACGCCAATCACGACCAAATTGTTCCGGCCCAGCGAACGCGAACGGCTATATGGCTTTTTGCGGCGTGAGGTCCAAGCCGGTCGTCAGGCCTTTATTATCTATCCTCTGGTCGAAGAGAGCGACAAATTGGACGTGGGCGCAGCCGTCGAGGCCCACGCTAAGCTAGAAAAAGAGATCTTCCCCGAGCTTCGGGTTGGTTTGTTGCATGGCCGCTTGACCGGCAAGGAAAAAGATGAGGTCATGCAGAAGTTTGCCGATCACGAATTTGATGTGCTGGTCAGCACTAGTGTGATCGAAGTTGGGATCGATGTGCCCAATGCCTCATTGATCATTATTGAAGATGCCGAGCGTTTCGGCTTGGCCCAACTCCACCAATTCCGCGGACGAGTAGGGCGTGGTCAACACAAAAGCTATTGCGCGCTGGTTAGTGGCTCGGAACAGCCCGACTCTCTGGCTCGACTCGAAGCGTTGGCCAGCACGAACGATGGATTCGTCTTGGCCGAGAAGGATTTAGCCTTGCGTGGACCTGGAGATTTCTTCGGCACACGACAGAGTGGCTTGCCCGATCTGCGGATGGCCCATCTGAGTGACCTAGAAACGATCAACTTGGCGCGTACCGCAGCACAAAGTCTCTTTGCCCAAGATCCTACCTTGGAACGTCACCCCGCCTTGGAGCAACAAGTGCGGCGCTTCTGGCGTGGTGAAGGAGATGTAAATTGAGCGTTGCCCAACCAATTTCTCCCGACGCGCTTGATTGCGCATAGCCGTTGGGCGACGAGTAAATTTGCTCAACTGGGTCGGTCTGCGCTGAATCCACCAGCCTGCCATTCACGTTGAGTGCCATATCCATCACAAAGGAGTTCTGAACATGGAGTTTCGTCAGCTAGGCAATTCTGGCTTGCGTGTCTCGACTATTGGGTTGGGCACCAATCGCTTTGGCGGCAACGTCGATCAGGCTGGGGTCAATAACATCATTGACGCTTGTATCGATCTGGGCATCAACTTGATCGACACTGCCGACGTCTACACCGGTGGTAACTCTGAAACCACGCTCGGCGTAGCGCTCAAGGGCAAATGGGATAAATTTGTGCTCGCCACCAAAGTGGTCAGCCCCACCGGCGAAGGGACAAATGATCGTGGGGCTTCGCGCTATCACATCATCAATGGTGTCGAGGCCAGCCTGCGCCGCTTGCAGAGTGATCATATCGATCTCTACCAGTTGCACCGCTGGGATGAGAAGACACCCATCGAAGAGAGCTTACGCGCACTGGATGATCTGATCACCAGCGGTAAGGTACGCTATATTGGCGCCTCTAACTTTGCTGCTTGGCAACTGGCGCGGGCCAATGTCTTGGCGGAGTGGCACAACTGGACACCCTTTGTCAGCGTCCAGAATCATTATCACATGTTTGAGCGCGATCAAGAGCGCGAGATCATCCCCTATTGCAATGCTCATAATGTCGGGATTCTGCCCTATTTCCCGCTGGCTGGTGGGTTCTTGACTGGCAAATACAAGCAGGGCGAACCAGCGCCGGCTGGCTCACGGGGTGAATCCAGTCCCTATGTACAAAAATACATGACTGAGGCCAATTACGCCAAAGTGGACAAATTGACAGCGTGGGCCACTGAGCGCGGCCATACCATGGCAGAATTGGCCCATGCTTGGCTGCTGGCCCAACCACAAGTCAGCTCGGTGATTTCTGGCGCAACCAAGCTGGAACAAGTGCAAGCCAATGCCAAAAGCGCCGAATGGTCACTCACGGACGAAGAATTCAAAGAAGTCAACTCGATCTTGGATGCCTAAAAACTGATGACGATTGATCATGGGGAGAGGCTAAGCGACTGTCTGGCCAGTGCCCATGGTCAATCGTTCAATGATTCAACCAACCAAGAAAAGGTGTGCCACCCATGAAAGTTTCCGTGTTTAATCATGGTGCCGAATTGACCGACACCTATTTGCGCCAATTGGCTGCGCTCGGTGCAGATGCAATTGACTTTGGCGGGGGAAAAGATATGCCGGGCGTCCGCGAGACTGGCGTGCCCGATCTCGAAGGAGTAAAGGCGTTGCGCAAGCGGCTGCGCTCCTTTGGTTTAGACATCAATCGCGTTACCTTGCCCGATCTGACCGAGGATTTTGTCCAGGGCACTCCCGAAGGGGAGGCGAATTTGCAACGGGCGGTTAAAGCGCTGCAAGTTTATGCCCAAGCAGGAATTCCATTAGCACGCCAACGGGTGGCCGGAGATGTCTTCCCAAGTCATAACCGGCGCTACCAATCTGTCCATCGGGGCGGCTACCTCTCCCGTGGTGAGTATCTGGCGCCCGTCGCTGAGCGAATTACACCAAGCAAGGCCGAGCTAGATCACTGGTGGAGCCGTTTCACGCAGGCATTTGAGCAGTTGGTGCCCGTGGCCGAAGAATACAACATTCGCTTAGCCATTCATCCGTCCGATACACCGAATCCGGAAACGCCTTTTGGCGGGCTTGGCCTACACCGCGTGATCGATGCCTTCCCTAGCTCGCAAGTTGGGTTTGTCTATTGCATCGGGACTCGCGCCGAAGCGGGGGGCAGCTCGCTCGTGCTCGATGAGATCAACAATTATGGGCGCAAGGGCAAGATCTTCATGGTGCACATGCGCAATGTGCGGGGCAGCCTGGCCACCGCCGGCGCCTTTGAAGAGACGCTGTTGGATGATGGGGATCTGAATCTCTTTAAGATCTTGTTGGAGCTCAAGAAAGTGGGCTTCGACGGTTACATCAATCCCGACCATATTCCATTATTGCCCGGCGACACGCCAGAGAAGAGTATTGGCTGGGGCTATTCGATCGGCTACTTGAAAGCGCTCTTTGCTGCGCTAGCCGCTTAGAACCATAGGATTGTTCTTCCCTACGAAGGGCACGAGGAGGCTGCTATTTGGTGCTCTTCTCCGATGCCCTTCGTGGTGGAATCTCAAGTGTTCGTCTAAAACTATTGATTATGACTATTCAGCCACCCACTTTTGTTGATATCCTGCAGGCCCAGCAAACTATCCGCCCTTATTTGCCTCCGACTCCCCTGCATCAGTATCCCGCACTCAATCAGCTGCTAGGCGCGGAAGTTTATGTCAAACACGAGAACTACCAGCCGATTGGGGCCTTCAAAGTGCGCGGTGGCATCAATTTTATGGCCCACTTGGGGGCAGAGGAGCGCGCCCGCGGGGTGATCACCGCCTCGACTGGGAATCATGGCCAGTCGATCGCCTATGCCGCGCAACGCTTTGGTGTGCGTGCCGTGATCGTCGTACCCGAGGGCAGCAACCCAGTCAAACTTGCCGCCATGCGCGGGTACGGGGCCGAGGTGATTGAGTATGGCGCCGATTTTGAAGTCAGCAAGCGCCATTGTCAAACCTTAGTTGAATCCCAAGGCTTGCGGTTTATTTCGTCGGGCGACGAACCGTTGTTGATTAGTGGGGTCGCCACCCACACGCTGGAGATTTTGACCCAGCAGCCCGACATTGACGTGATCATCGTCCCCTTGGGCGGTGGCAGTGGTGCGGCTGGAGCCTGCTTAGCTGCCAAGAGCATCAATCCGGCCATCGAGGTGATTGCGGTACAGGCGAGTGGGGCACCTGCGGCTTACGAAACGTGGCGCACCCGTCAGTGGTGCAGCGCGCCGATCAACACGCTGGCGGCTGGCTTGGCCACCGGCGAGCCGTTTATGCTGCCCCAGCAGATCCTGTGGGAGCATTTGACCGATTGTGTGCTGGTGGATGATCACGAATTGCTGGTGGCAATGCGCCATTACCTCGAAAAAGCGAGAACCCTCTCCGAACCGGCCGGCGCTTCACCGTTGGCTGCCGCTCTGCAGCTGGGTGACCGCATCCGCAACAAGAAAGTTGCGCTGATCCTCAGCGGCGGGAACGCCTCCCCCGATGAGTTGCGGCGTTGTCTGGCCCTCGAACTTTGATCACCCCTGGAATTTGTCTGCGATGATCAGCTTTGCTGCTGTAAATTGGCCGCGCCGTCAAGGGAAGCCATTCAGTTGGCTATTGTTGGCGGCCGCGCTTGCCTTGGCTTCGTTGCTGATTTTTCTGGTTCCCCAAACCAGCGCCGGGGCGTTCCTGTGGCCGCGCTGGGGGGCGATCATGCTGGTGGGCTGGTGGCTGCCCGGTGCCTTGTTGGTGCATCATTGGCGCTTGCCGGGGCAGAGTTGGCCCCTCCGCTGTGTATGGGCGGCTGCGCTCGGCTGGTGTTGGCTGATCTTGCTCTTGCTGGTGCTCCATTGGCTGCCTGGTCCGCTGACCTTGCCGCAATTTGTCGGTGGTTATGCGCTGGGGCTGGTGCTACTGTTGTTGCCGCTGCGCTGGTCACAACCGGTAGCGGTTACGCCGCTCTCACGTCGCCAATGGCTACTCGTGGCCCTCTTGTTGGTGATTGCGCTGGGCTTGCGCTTGCCCGGCCTGGAATATCACGAATTCCACTATGACGAAGTCCTGCTCTTGACGCGGGCGCGCGAGGCCATCCGCGGGGAAACGGATGCCTTTGCGCGGCATACCAAAGGCCCCGGGGAATTGGCCGTGGCCACGGTGGTCTATCGCGCCTTGGGCACCGCTAATGAAGCAACGGCGCGGTTGCCCTTCGCCTTGACCAGTGTTGCCAGTGTGCTGGCCTTGGCTGGGCTGGGCACTCGCCTCTTTTCCGCCCCAGTGGGTTGGCTAGCCGCACTGCTCTTGGCCTTCAATGGCTTTGCCCTGGGCCTCTCGCGCATTGTGCAATATCAGCCAGCGATGTTGCTGCTGTCGATCCTGGCGGTATGGGCGGCGTGGGAATTTGCCCAATCCGCTAGCCGACGTTGGCTAACGCTCTGGGCGACTTTGAGCGCCTTCGGCTTGATCATGCATTATGAATTTGCGCTCTTGCTGCCGCTCTTTTTGTGGGCTTTGGTGAGCGGCTGGCGGCGCAGCGATTCGCATCGGGCATTGCTGCCAGCTGTGCTTGGTACTATTGTGGCGGCGTTGGGCGTGGTAGCCGCGGTCTATCTACCGCTGGTCATGAACGAATTTTTTGCCACGACCCAAAACTATCTCGGCACTCGTTTGGGCACAACGCGAGTTTGGAATCTGCCTTTTTTCATCGAAATGGGCACGTTCTATAACTCGATCTACTTTTTCGTGGGCTTGATCGCGTTGGCTCTGCTCGGCGGGATCAGTGGCTGGCGCACGGCGCGGACGGCGACTGGTTGGCTGCTGGTTTGGTTCCTGCCATATCTCCTGCTCTATTTGCTGATCATCCAATTCCCGGGTACGCACTTTTATTTGCTGATGCCCAGCTGGTCGTTGTTGGCGGCTCGCCCGCTGGCGGCGTTGTGCACGTCCACGGCGCTACGCCCAGCACTGCGCTGGAGTTTGCTCGGCGTAGTGAGTATTTGGTTGCTAGTGTCCGGCTACTATCTCTATTTGCTCTTTTTCCGCCAAGCTCCTGAATATTTGATCAACTTTCGCACCGAGCGGCAGCCGATCTACTGGGCGCCGTACGGTGTGAATGTGCCCCAAAAGCCGCGCTTTGGTTTTCCCATCCAAGAAGGTTGGGGGACGCTCGGGGTGCTGGCCGAGTGGAAATATCTGGGCACTCGCTACGCCAGCAATGAGTACTCGCGTCATCTGCGCTGGTATCTCGGCGCTTTCGAGCGGGTGGCCTTTGATGAGAACCCCAACTTTTTCTTGATTAGCCAGCATGTACAAGAGCTGGATCCGACCTATAGCGATGATGTGCTGGCCGATTATCTGCGCGTAGGTGAAGTCCGGGTGCGTGGGGAGCCGCGTATCGCCATCTGGAGTCGCCAGCCGCTGGCCGTCGATTATGTTATCTATGATGCGGAGGACTTTGCGCCCATCTTCGCCCAAACTGTCCCGGTCTTGCGAGATCTGCCGCTGGCGCCGCCCCAAGTAGCGGATCAGGTGCTGGATGAGCGCATCTCCCTCGCCGCGGGCTATGTGGAGCAGACTAACTTGGCCGCGGGTACCACACTCCACGCTCGGCTGGATTGGGAAATTCGCCAGCCCTTGGACCAAGATTACAAGCTCTTTGCCCACGTTGTAGATAGCGCAGGGCAGGTGGTTGCCCAATGGGATGGCTTGCCCGGCCAGAATACCGCCCGGACGAGCTCGTGGCAACCTGGTGAAACGTTTGTGGATCACGTGTTGGTGCGCCTGCCAACGGATCTCCCCGCTGGGCGCTACGAATTGCAGGTTGGGCTGTACGATCCCAACAGCGGTGAACGAGTCGGCAACCGTGCCATTTTGGTGAGCGAACTCGTCGCGCGCTGATGTTTGCTGCGCCGGTGTCATAAGGCTGTTTGACATCGCGCCCAACTCATTTCATAATAAGCTATTGCTGATAGGCTCCCACTTTTCTCCTATCAGCCGGTGTCTCCCCTATCTAGTCACCGACATACCCTCAGTCTAACCAAGGAGGAATTGGATATGTTGCATGGCCGTAAGAGGTTTTCTGCATTGGTCACCCTACTGCTGGCATTGGCCTTGCTGGTCGGTTGTGTTGGTCCGCAACCGCCTGCTGCCGCGCCGACCACAAGTGACGAGGAGTCGTCAGCGCCAGCCAGTGATACCGAAGCCGCCCCTGAGCTCTCGGATGAAATCCCGCCGCTTGCGCCCGAAGCCGAAAGTATCACCTACCCCTATGTACCAGACCTGGCTTTCGAAGGTGAGATTACGATGTATGCGCAGGCGTACACACCAATCGAACCGACTGCAAACACGCCCAATCCACCCCGCTATTTGAACCGGATTGTGGCGGAGTATGAAGCGTTGCATCCCAACATCACCATCAATCTGATCCCGCCGTTGGCTCCTGGTTCTGACTACATCACTTGGGTGCGCACCCAGGCGGCTGGCGCGCAATTGCCCGATATTGTCTGGTTACAAGCCGGGCAGGTCAATGAACAATTGCCACGGGGCATGTTCGAGCCGCTGACCCAATATCTTGAACAAGAGAATCCTTACATTCCGGCTGGTCAGCCCGGCGCAGACCGTTGGATGGACAGCTTTGCCGGTTTTGTGATGGAGTTTGTGCAGGCGACGGATGGCAATTGGTACCAAGTCAATGGCGATTATGTCGGCACAGCCATCTTTTATAACAAAGATATATTCGCCGCAGCTGGTTTGGATCCCAATAGCCCGCCGACCACCTGGTCTGAATTTATGGCTGCGCACGAGGCAATCAAAGCGAATGGTGGAGAAGCTTTTGCCTTCCCCATGGGGCCGAGCGCCTTTATCTGGAGCTGGTGGCACCGCGTCGGCGCGACCCAATTTTATGGCGATCAATTCGACGCTATGAATGTCGACAACAATCAATTCCGCCTCAGCGCCTATGACGCAGCCCGCAATTACGCGGTCGGCAATTGGGATACGAGCGACCCCCGCTATCAAGAGACCTTCCGCATTTTGAAGGATTGGTCCGAATACTGGGCGCCCGGGGCTTTGAGCATGTCGATGGAAGATGCGTTCCGCATGTTTATCAATGGCGACGTCGCCATGTATTGGAATGGTAGCTGGGCCGTGCCCCAAACCATGGATAACGACGACGTAGATTTTGAATGGGCTACCTTTTCCTTGCCCTCCTTCGATGAGGCCACTACCGAGTTCTACACCGGCATTCCTGCTCCGATGATTGGCGGGCCTTCTGCGGCCTTCCAATACAGCATCTCCAGCCAGCAAGCCAACAGCACTATGACGCCGGAGAAGCTCGAAGCTGCCGTCGATTTCCTCAAGTTCCTTACGGCACCGCACAACGCCGGGCCGATGGTCAACGATCTCGGTTCGTTTATCCCGACGATTCAAGGCACAACGCCGCTGCCGTCGATGAGCGAGCTGATCAAAGCGATGGACAACACGGAAACGATGGGCCTCATGGAGTTATCGATCGACGAGGGCCAAGCCAATCAGCGTTACCTGCAGGAATTCCTCGGTGGGCAAACCACGATGGATGAATACATGGCCAAAGTGGGCGAGCTGATGCAGCAGACTGTCAACGAACTAGCTGAACAGAATGGCTGGGATTGGGACAATCCGCCTGGCGACTAGACCCATCTGATGACTGGGCGATCAACTTGACTGATCGTCCAGTCATTTTCGGAGTGAATCTGCCGATGCGTAATCAATTAGTAGAACAAGGCAAATTGGTTGAACCGCGCCCCATGCGCCGGTCGCGTACAGTTGGCGAGGAAGTGCGTCGTAAGGCCCCGCTGTATCTCTTTTTGCTGCCGACCATCCTCTTTTTGCTCGTCTTTATGTATTACCCGGCCTTTACTGCCGTCCGCCTCTCGTTTTATCACTGGGATGGCTTCAGCCCTGCACGCTGGGCAGGCCTGGATAACTTTACTCGCATCTTTCAAGATAGTGTGATGCGGGCCAGCATTAGCAATATGTTGATTTTGACCGCGGCGCGCATTTTGATTGTGCTGACGACGCCACTGTTGGCGGCTGAATTAGTCTTTCACTTGATGAGTCGCCGGTGGCAATATTGGTATCGCGTCATTTTCATCATTCCGCTAGTCGTGCCCGAGGTCGTCACCTACTTGATCTGGCGGTTTATCTTTACGCCATCGATTGGGCTGGCCAACGTCCTTCTTTATAACGTCGGGCTTGGCTTCCTCGCCAACGAATGGCTGGGTGATCACCGCACGGTTTTGCTCAGCTTGGCCCTGGTCGGCTTCCCCTGGATCGCCGGGATCAACTTCCTGATCTATCTGGCCGGGTTGCAGAATATCCCACGCGAGATCTTGGATGCGGCCTCGGTAGATGGAGCAACAGGGCTGCGTCGCTTCTGGCTGATCGATCTGCCGCTGATCATGGGGCAGGTCAAGCTCCTGCTCATCCTCAGTGTGATTGGCACCTTGCAATCCTTCGTGTTGATCTTGATCATGACGAATGGGGGGCCTGGCTATTCTTCAATGGTTCCCGGCCTGTTGATGTACGAAGCTGCGTTTCAGGATGGCCGCTTCGGCTATGCCTGCGCTATCGGTACGATGCTCTTTATCATCATCTTCGCGCTGACCTACATCAATATGCGCTACATTCAGCCGGAAACCGAACATGTTCCGCATTAACTGTGGGGCCAGCAGGTGTGAACTGATGATGACAAGCCATCACCGATTGAGCAGATTTGAGTTGTGCCGCTGATGAGGATAGAGCCATGAAGTCGAAAATATTTCGCCATGATTTTCCCCTGCATCTGTTGTTGATCTTCTTCGGGATCTTTACTTTCTACCCGCTGATCTTTACAGTCTTCACCTCGTTCAAAGACAACAACCAATTTTTTACCACCTTTTGGGGCCCGGCCTTTCCGTTACATTTTGGGAATTACGCGGATGCGTGGCGCCAACTGTATCCAGTTTTGTTAAACACAGTGTTTGTAGGGGTGGTCAGCGCCGGTGGGATGGTCTTTCTCGCTTCGTTGTCGGCGTATGTCTTTGCCCGCCACCGCTTTCCGGGAAGCGACGCGGTCTTTTACGCCATCATCGCTCTGTTGATGATTCCGGGCGTGCTGACCTTAATCCCTCTGTTTTTGTTGGTCAAAGATCTCGGGTTGCTCAATACCTTTTGGGCCTTGATCTTGCCCTACATTGCCGGTGGTCAAGCCTTTGCGATCTTTGTCTTACGGAGCTTTATTGCGGGGCAACCGGAGGAGATCTTCGAGTCCGCCCGCATTGATGGGGCCGACGAATTTACCATCTATCGCCGGATTGCCTTGCCGATGGCCAAGCCAATTCTGGGGACGTTGACGATCTTGGCGCTGCTGAGCACCTGGAATGACTACATTTGGCCGTCAGTAACCTTGCGCAATCCGGAATTGTGGACGATCTCGCTGAAGCTGGTCAGCTTCAGCAGCCAGTGGGCCAATCTGCAACAATATGGGCCCATGTTTGCTGGCTATGTGATCGCCTCGATCCCGCTGTTGATCCTCTTTATGTTCACCATGCGCCTCTTCATCGAGGGGCTAGCCAGCGGGGCGATCAAAGCCTAAGGCGACCTTGCTCAAAAAACAAAAAGAAGCCAGGCCTCTCGTAGCAGCCTGGCTTCTTTCATTCAACCATTCTCGAATAATTCATTTATCGGGTATTACTGCGGCGTTGTAGCCACATCCCGCCAGCGATCAACCCAACGGCCACCAGGCCCCAGCCCGCGATGTACATCCCACTCGGAATTGCGGCCCCCGTGTTGGGCGCGAGGGGGGCTTGCTGGCTGCCCGGTGCAGCTGCATCCGAACCTGAATCACTTGGCGTTGTGTCCGTCAGCGGTGTGGTATCGGTCGGGGTCACACTATCGGTGATTGGCGCGGTGTCCGTGACCGTTGACGTGTCGGTTACGGTGTCGGTATCAGTCAAAGTCACTGTGTCTGTGATCTGAGCAGCGACTGGGGCAACTAAACAGATTGCCAGTAACGCTGGTAGCAACATCTGGACAACAGCCTTGAACATGAGCACTCCTTCATTGAATTTTGGGTGGAAGTTGGATGAAAGTTTGTCACGGTAGCAACCCACCGGCTGAGATTACCGTAGGCGAAAGCGGCGTTTCTGAATCAACAGAACGCTGCGCCAATAGATCGGCAATTTCTTGGGCTACTCGTGTATGAAGGGTTGGGTCAGGCCCAAAGGCAGAAAGTCGATGGAGCAGAGTCAGCGCTTCTTTCTCCTTGCCAAGCTCTTTCCAGACCAGTGCCTTATGAAAAAGCAGTATACGATCATTTTTAAAAAGTTTCAAGGCGTCTTCCAGGGCAATTTCACGCAAATTTGCTGAATTGGGCTGATGGTAGAGCGCCTCGATCAAGGCGATGTGCGCGGCGCGGAGTTGAGGATCGCGCTGCAACGCTTGGCGTACGGCCTGCTCGGCGCGGGCATACTCACCTTGATCCAGATAGAGCGCACTCAGATTCACAAGCGGCAGGGCCCATTTGGGTGCCAATTGACTTGCTTCTTGCCAGCGCTGGGCGGCTGCCTCTAACTGCCCGGCTTGCCGCAACATATACCCCAGGTTGTATCGCACCACTGCTTCTTGCGGCGCATTCTGTTGTGCTTGCTGCAGGAGAACAAGCGTATCGCTGATGGGCTGGTGCTGCAAGATCCCTTGCACCGCCTGATGATTGGCCACTGCCGCGGCCAAACGAGCTTGCTGGGTTTCCGATGGCGCCGTGAGCAACTCGTTGAGCGACAGGGGCTCGTGCGGCCAGGGCAAGAGCGCACAAAGCGGCGCCAACCCCAGTTGCTCCGCCCGGGCAAAGAGCTGACGCTGTTGGGGCGCCGCTAGCCGCTCGCCGATCAGGCAAGTCAGCGCGCCGCCAATTCGACTCACTTCAGATTGCATCATCCACCCGATACCCAGCACCACCAGAAATGCCCAAACCCAGCGTAGCCAACGCCATCGGCGCGCTGGCTCAGAAGCCATGGCCGCTGTTTTCGGGGAGGGGGCTGGCGACGACGACGATGCGGTCGGCATTGGTAACATAGGGATAACAGGAGATGAGGATCAGTTGCTCGTGATTGGTTGACGCCAAATAGGTCTGCAAAATAGCTTCGCCGGCCGTTGGATTGCGGCGATAGGGCACAATCGTGATTTCATCCACGCGGTAGCTATGGGCCTTTTCGCTGGTGTAAACGGTGATGATGTCGCCAATACTCAGGTCGGGCAAGTAGCGAAATACTTCGCCTTTGGTGTTGTTATGGCCCGCCAACACCACATTCCCCGCGCCGGGGACCGCGCTCTGATCCAAATGGCCGACCGCGTAATCCGCGGTGTCCCAGGCCCAAATGATTGATCCACTGCGCGTAGTTGTCGAGATCGGGCTGACTGGCACAACTGGCGAGTCGAGCCCAATGGCTGGGATCTCGATACGTAGCGGCGGCGCTTGCGGGGTAACAGGTGCCGATGGCGCGGCGTACTGGCTCGGCAGCACCCCAGCGATTGGCTCCAGTCGCGGGCGCAATTCGATCTCGGGCAGGCCACTCACCAGCCGAAATTCTGCCCGCTGACCAAAGGCACTGCTCAGCCATTCATCCGCTAGCCGGATCACCAATCCGCTGGCCAGCGCAATGCCGGCCGTCATCAAGATCAAGCCGAGAAACCACTGCCACGAACCGTTACTGGGTGTTGATTTCGCCATGAACGCATTTCACTGGATTAGCCGGAAAGGCCCGCTGAGCTGCCGGCCACATATCCGCTGGCCCACGCCCATTGGAAGTTGTACCCGCCAATGCGGCCATCGACATCACAAATTTCACCACAGAGATGCAGATTTGGACAACAGCGCGAGGCCATGGTTTTGAGATTCAATTCGTGCAAAGGCACGCCCCCTGCCGTCACTTCGGCGTGGGTAAAGCCGCGGTTCCCGGTGACCGGGAGTGGCAAGGCGGTGATGCTGCGCACCAAAGCGCGGCGCTGGTCGCGCGTCAACGCATGGCCCGGCAAGTTCGCATCCAGCCCGGCGAGGGTACAGAGGACCCGCGCCAATCGTTCGGGCAATTGCTGGCGCAGATAACGCAGCAAGGTCGTGTTGCCCAATTGCTGCAGGGCTTGATCGTGCGCCGCAGCCGGCTGTTGCGGCCACCAGTTCACTACCAATTGACTCTGTGGATCGTCCATCTGCGCGGCGATCCAATAGCGGCTGATGTCCAAAACCGCCGGGCCTGAGAGCCCAAAATGAGTGCAGAGCAGCGCTTCTTCCCGCTCGGCCAAGATTTTGCCGTTGGCCGCCACCACTTGGATCAACATCGGCACGGCGAGCCCGCTCAAGCTGCAGAGCAGATGATCGCGGGGCAGGGTGAGTGGCACCAGCGCCGGGAAAATCCGCTCGGTGAGGCTGTGGCCCAACCGTTGCGCCAACCGGTAGCCGCTACCATCGGAGCCGCTTTTGGGCAGACTTTGCCCACCGGTGGCGAGGATCAGCGTGCTGGCTTGGCATTCGCCCCACGCGCCGCAGATGCGAAAGCCCGCCGCGCTGTGTTCCACTTGCTCGACCCGCCGCGGATGGCAAATCTGCACGCCGACGCGCTTGGTTTCGGCCAACAACGCCGCCAACACCGTCCGCGCGCTGTCGGTTACCGGAAAGAGTTTGCCCGTCTCTTCGCGCTTGAGTTCGACCCCAATCTCGCGGAAAAAGGCAATGGTCTCGGGGACATCAAAGCGCTGCAGCACCTTGCGGATGGCGTTGCGCGAACTGCCCGCGTAGGCATCCACCGTAACCTCGTCGTGGGTAACATTGCAGCGACCACCGCCCGCCACCAAAATTTTGGCCCCGAGTTTGTTGACGCCATCGAACACCATGATGCGCCGCCGCGGCTGCGTGCGCCCTGCCCAGATCGCGGCCATCAACCCCGCCGCGCCGGCCCCAATGATCGCTAGATCGGCTCGTTCTGTGCTCATTGCCGGTTGTGCCATTCCGTTCGCAGCATTGCGTAGAGATATTCGTCGATCCAGCGCCCTTTGAGCCAGAAACTTTCGCGAAAGTGGCCTTCGCGACGAAACGACAGCCGTTCCAAGAGCGCAATTGAGGCGGCGTTGCGGGTGTCCACGTGGGCAACCACTCGGTGCAGACGTAAGGTGCCGAAGACGTAATCGAGCAGCCGGGCGACTGCTTCGCTGCCGTAGCCTTGGCCTTGGGATTGGCGGGCCAGGGTATAGCCAATCTCCGCCTGTTCGGGATCGTCCTCTTTGACCAGCAGTGCGCAATCCCCCAGCAAACGATCACTTTGGCGCTCGGCAATGGCGAATTGATACCACTTGCCGCGCGTGCCTGGCTCGATTGCTTGCAACGCCTGCAGAAATTGTCGCGCACTCACTTCCGTCAGTACATTCCAACTCTGATATTGAGCCACGCTGGGGTCCTGGCGATAGGCGATGATGGTAGGGAGATCTTCATCGCGGAACTGTCGTAGACGGATGCGCTCGGCTTCTAAAGGCTGAAAGCTAGGCGGTGTCATGAGTTTTCGGCGGTTGATTGCGGCTGGGAGGGCGGCGCTTCATCCCCGCAGTAGGCCACAACGACTTGTTCAAGAAACATGGCGGCTGGGCGCACCCACAAATCAAATTGACCGTAGCAAGTCCGGTAGACCACCAAGGACTCTTCAGTTTCGCTGTGTCGCGCCACGCCGATCACTTCATATTCTTTGCCCTTGTAATGGCGATAGCGCCCCGGGCGAATCGAAAGGTTCATTTCTGTCATTGCCTAATTTTACACCGTTTCTGCATTATGTTAGACTTTTTGCGGTTTACGAATCGTAAATCGCTTCCAGTTTTACCGTGTTTTGTAAGCGTTGAAAGGAGACGGTTAGATGGCAGTCCAAGTGAAAAGCTTTGCCCAATTTGATCATCCTTCGATGCGCCTACTCCTCAATCGGTAACTGGCTCGACGAATTTTATCTCTCCAAAATTCTGATCGACTAGCCCTATTGAGCCGCGGGTGTATCGTCCCGTGGCTTTTTGTATTGGGGAACTAGCCGACAGCGCGCACGTGCGTGTTCTTTTGCTAGCCACCAATTGCACCAGCAAGCCACGGGTGTTGTACACCTGTGGCTTTTTTTGATTGGTCACAGGTGCGGGCTGGTGCGACCAACTGTACACTAGACAATTTGTTTTCGACAAAGGAATCACCAACAGTGTCTTCGACCAATCAATCAACCGAGACCGAGTTTTTGTTCGACGACCCCGATCTCGACGATGCAGAGTTCTACATGGAGAAATTCCAATTGCGTGACCGTCAAGTGCGTCAGGCAGGTAACAAGTTAAGCCACAAGCAGCAGAAGCGCCAGCGCGAGCTGGTTGCTCAACTTGCCGAGACCACCGGGTTAGAGGCAGGCTTTCAGATTACCTATAAGCCTGCCCGCTTTGAAGAAGGATGGCTGCTTTCATCGCTGCAACCCTTCTACGACCGTGTGCTGATCACTGATGTGGTGAGTCGAGTCAAAGGTGGCAAGGAGGCAAACGTTTATCTCTGCCAGGCCGACCCCGCTACCGGGCTGGAATGGGTGGCAGCCAAAGTCTATCGCCCGCGCTCTATGCGTAACCTGCGCAATGATCGCCTCTATCGTGAGGGGCGTGAATTGGCCGTTTCGGTCAGCGGCGTTAACCGTCGGCGCGACAGCCGGATGGCCCGAGCGCTCAAAAACAAGAGCGACTTTGGGGTGCAGATTGCCCATTCTTCGTGGATTCTGCACGAGTATGGCGCACTCGACAAGCTCCATCGGGCCGGGGCCGCGGTGCCCAAGCCCATTGCTACGGGTGACAACGCTATTCTGATGGGCTATGTGGGTGATCAGATGCGGCCCGCGCCTACCCTGCACGAAGTCACTCTGCCCAGTGACGAAGTGCAGCCGCTCTTCTACGAGGCGATCCGCAATGTGGAGCTCATGTTGCAACATAACATGATCCACGGCGATCTCTCAGCGTACAACATCCTCTATTGGCAGGGAAAGATCACGCTGATCGACTTCCCGCAGGTGACGATGGCTATGACCAATCCCAGCGCTTACTTTATCCTCAACCGGGATATTCAGCGCATCTGCGACTACTTTGCGCTCCAGGGGTTGGTGCGCGAAGCAACACCGATTGCCGATAAGCTATGGTGGAAACATGTGGGCACTGAGCCAATCCGCCGGCCGCCTGAAGCAAGTTAACCCAATGGAACGCTCCTCAGGGAAGTTCACTACTTCCTTGAGGAGCAATGACAATCAATCGCTGGCCTATGATGAAAATTACGACAATGGTTCAGGTGGTCAACACCCTTGACGCACAGGGGGAAAGTCCAATCGCCACACAGGTGGTTGCTCGCTGGGCACC
>CAZMRA010000029.1:0-30252 GCA_964568485.1 uncultured Caldilineaceae bacterium
CTCGACTTCTACAGCCGGGCGCTGGCCCTGACCGATCAAGCTGCCTTGAGTGAACGGTATGATCTGCATCGCGCACGAGAGCGCTTATACGATCTACTCGGCGAGCGGACGGCCCAGCAGCAGGAGTTGCGGGCGTTGTCTGCATTGGCCGAACAACTGGCGGACCGGGAGCGGCGCGCCGAAGTTGCCCTGCGCCAGGCGCTCTTGGCCGATCTGCTGAGGGAAATGGCGACGTCGATCGACCTGGCACAACAGACGATTGCCCAGGCCGACGCGCACAGCCAAACAACCATCCGCGCCCACCTGCAATGGAGCACTGTGTTAACCCGGTTGGGGCGCTGGGCCGAGGCGCGCCAACAAGCCGGACAGGCCGCGCAGCTGGCTCACGACGCCGCTTGGGCCTGGGGCGAGGCCAGTGCTCGCCATCAATTGGGGATCATCAGCTTTCAACAAGGGGAGTTTGCCGAGGCCCAAGCGCATTTTGTGTGGGCATTGACCAGCTTCCGCCAGCAGCGCGCTCGCTTGGATGAGAGCCGACTGCTCAATTCGCTGGGCATTGTGGCTCGCGCCCAACAGGCATTTGACCAATCCATCCACTATTTGACCGAATGCCTGCACTTGACGCGTGAACTCGGCTACAAGCGGGGCATTGGGTTGGCTCATGGCAATTTGGGCAGCACCTATTTGCTGCAAGGGGATTACAGCGCGGCCCGGCGAGAATATGAGGCTTGCTTGCAGCTCGGTCGGGCCACCGCCAGCCCCGAAATGATCAGCGATACGCTCTTTAATCTGGCATTGGTCGCCACACGGCTCGGGGATTATCCCACCGCTCAGCGCCAACTCACCGAAACCTTAGCCCTCAAACAGCAGCTGGGCCATCGCTTGATGGAAGCCAAATGCTGGATCGCACTTGGCTATCTAGCCTTCTGTCAGGAGCAATTCGCCCAGGCGCAACAACAACTTGAGCACGGCTTGGCTCTAGCCCGTGAATTGGGCAGCCGCGCTGTGGAAGCAGATGCCCTGAGCAATTTGGCTCGGGTCTATTTAGCACTCGATCAAGTCACCGCTGCCGCCGAGGCAGTACAGCAAGTCCGGCAGATCCGCCAGGCGCTGGGCCAAAGCGCGCTGCAACTGGCTGCCGAAGCCGATTGGCTGGAAGTGCTCCTGGCCCAGCGTGATTGGCCTGCCCTGCGCACTCACTTCGAAACCACCCTCACCGCACTCACTACGCAATCACTTGCCGGGATGTACGATCCGCTGCGCGTTTATTTGGTCTGTTATCAAGTGGCAGTCACCCTGGGCGATACGCGCTCCGACCTGATCTTAAACCAGGCGCAGCAGCGCTTACACGAACTCGCCAGCCGAATCAGCGATGAGACAGCGCGCTTCTCCTTTCTACACCAGGTCGCCAGCCATCACCAGATCCTGCAGGCGGCGGACAATTCCAGGGCAAGCGACGCCAAAACTTGACGCCCACTCCGTCTTGCGGCACTATTGCCCTAAGATGGAGCAGGCCGCACCAATGCGGCAAACCGGGAGAAAGAGTGAGAGATGAGTGAGACCAGTACCGTCAATTTAGAGGAGATGGGGCGAGCGGCCAAAGCGGCGAGTCGCGTGTTGGCCACCCTTTCTACCGCCGAAAAAAATCGGGCCTTGTTGGCGATTGCCGAAGAATTAGAAGCGCAGATCCCCACCGTGATCGCGCCGAACGCACTGGATCTGGAAAGCGGTCGTGCCGCCGGCCTTTCCGATTCGCTGCTCGACCGGCTGATGTTGGACGAAACTCGCATCCGCCGCTTGGCCGCGGATATCCGCACCGTGGTGTCGCTGCCCGATCCAGTTGGGGCCGAATTTGATAGTCGGGTTCTGCCTAACGGGTTGCGCGTCAGCCGCCGCCGCATTCCCATCGGCGTGCTTGGGGTGATCTACGAAGCGCGGCCCAATGTGACGATCGACATCGCTACACTCTCTTTGAAAACCGGTAATGCGGTGATCTTGCGCGGCGGCAAAGAGATGTTACGCACGAATCTGGCTTTGGTGGAAATCATTCACAGTGCACTGAAGCGCGTCGGCCTGCCGCCCACTGCCGTGCAATTGGTAAACAGCCCCGATCGAGCATTGGTCCGACAATTGCTGCGGCTCGACCAGTATGTGGATATGATCATCCCGCGCGGCGGCGCATCGTTGCACCGGCTCTGCCGTGACGAGAGCAACATCCCGGTGATCACTGGTGGCATTGGTATCTGCCACATCTTTGTCGATGAAAGCGCGGATCTGGATAAGTCGGTCGATATTATCGAAAATGCCAAGGTGCAACGCCCCAGCGTCTGCAACGCGCTCGATACGTTGCTGGTTCACCAGAGCGTTGCCGAGCAGTTGCTGCCGCGCGTGGCCGAACGGCTTGCCCGTAGCAAGGTTGAATTGCGCGCCGACGAGCGTGCATTGCCCATCCTGCAGCGCGAATCCTATGGGGCGAAAGTGGTGGCTGCCAAGCCGGAGGATTTTGAGACCGAGTGGATGGCACTGATCCTGGGCGTGAAGGTCGTCGATACGCTGGACGAGGCGATCACGCACATTCAGGAGCACAGCTTCGAGCACTCGGACAGCATTCTCACCAACGATTGGAGCAAGGCCAATCGCTTTATCAACGAAGTCAATTCAGCGGCTGTCTTTGTCAATGCCAGCACCCGCTTCAACGATGGTGGTCAATTTGGGCTCGGTGCAGAAGTGATCGTCAGCACCCAAAAGCTCCACGCTCGCGGCCCCATGGGGCTGGAAGAGCTGACCACCTACAAGTGGATCGGTCTGGGCGACTGGCATATTCGGAAATAATGGTCAACGGTCAATCGTTCGTGGCAAGCAGCACTGACGATTTACCGTACATGACTCAGCACCCAAGCTCACTGTTCTGCTTAGCAAGGACTTTTGCCATGACCCCGATCTATTATCTCAACGGGAGCTATTTGCCCGCGACGGAGGCAGTATTACCGCTCAACGATTTGGGCATCGTGCGCGGCTACGGCGTTTTTGACCTACTCCGCACCTATGACGGTGTGCCGTTCAAGTTGCGCGAGCATGTGGAACGATTGCAGCGCTCGGCCAGCGCCATCGGCCTGCGACTCCCGTGGGACACCGCCGAACTCGAAGCCACTGCCCGCGACACCTATCTGCGCAATGACTTGCCCAATGCTACCATCCGCATTGTCGTGACGGGTGGCGCGTCAACCAATTTTATGACGCCGCCAGGCAAGCCCAGTTTGGCCGTGTTGATCGAGCCGGTCGCTCCTGCCTCGCCCCAGGAATATGAAGCGGGCGTCAAGATAGTGAGTGTGGAGATGGCGCGCTTTTTGCCACATGTCAAAAGCTTGAATTACATCGGGGCGATCATGGCCATGCAGGTGGCAGAACCCGCTGGCGCGGTCGAAGCGCTCTACCGTGACCCGAATGGCTATGTGAGCGAGTGCACGCGCTCGAACATCTTTGCCTTCCGCGGGGATCAGCTGATCACGCCGCAGCAGGAGATCTTGGACGGCATTACTCGGGCAGTGGTGTTAGAAGTCGCCGCGGATGGCTTCAACGTCAGCGAAAGTGCGTTACAGTATAAAGATTTGCTGGCGAGTGACGAGGTCTTTATCACCAGCTCCACCAAGGAGATCCTACCCGTCGTGCAGATCGATGATCAGACCATCGGCAGTGGCAAACCGGGGCCACGCACTCGCCAATTGATGGCCCAATTCCGCACCTACGTGGAGCAGTATCGCCAGGCGAACAGTGCCAGTTAGAACAAAACCGCAGATTTCACAGATGGTTGTTCGCTAACTCTATCCACCTGTAAGCAACAGCATCCCCGCCCTCTCCAAGGCAAAATTGCACCGAGAGCGCGGGGATGCGTTTGTTTTAGTGCTTAAAGTGGCGCGTGCCCGTGAAGGCCATCACCAGGCCCAGCCGGTCTGCCGCCGCAATCACTTCGTCGTCGCGCATCGAGCCGCCAGGTTGTACCACAGCCGCGATGCCAGATTTGGCCGCTTCTTCGATGCCATCCGCAAAGGGGAAGAAGGCGTCGGAAGCCATCACTGCGCCTTTGGCACGCTCGCCCGCTTTGTGAGCAGCTACCATGGTGGAATCGACCCGGCTCATCTGGCCGGCACCCACGCCTACCGTCGCTTGGTCCTGCACGAAGACGATCGCGTTGCTCTTGACATGACGTGCCACCCGCCACGCAAAGGCGAGATCAGCCAATTGCGCCTCGGTTGGTTGCAACTTACTGACAATGCGCCAGCTAGCCGGATCCATATCTGCTTGACTGCGGTCAACCTCCTGGACCAGCACGCCGCCATAGATACTGCGCAGGCTGAGTGGGCGCATCACTGTATCGGTGGCCTGCACAATGCGCAGATTCTTCTTTTTGCGTAAAAAGGCCAACGCATCTTCTTCAAACGCCGGGGCGGCCACCACTTCAGCGAAGAGATCACCCAAGCGCTGGGCCATTGCCAGATCAAATGGCCGGTTGACCGCAATGATGCCCCCGAAGGCACTCACCGGATCCGAAGCCAATGCCTTGTCGTACGCCGTCGCCAGATCCGCCGCGCTGGCCAGGCCACAGGGATTGCCATGTTTGATAATGGCCACCGTGGGCTGGGGAAAATCTTGCGCCGCTTGCCAAGCGCCATCCAGATCCAGCCAGTTGTTGTAACTCATCTCTTTGCCGTGCAAGACGGTAAAGGGTGCAGCTTCGCCCGCGTAGCCATAAAATCCACCTTGTTGATGGGGATTCTCGCCATAGCGATTGCGCTGGATCTCGACCAGATCGATGCGCAATTGAGTGGGCAACTCCGGACTAGCCGGGGTGGCTTCCCCCTGCCCAGCCAGATAGGCCGAGATCGCGGTATCATAGTCGGCGGTATGGCGGAAGGCCTTGAGCGCCAATTGCTGGCGGAATTCGCTGCTCGTACCACCCTGGGCAAAGGCAGCGGCGACGCCGTCATAATCCGCAGGGTCGCAGACCACAGTCACCGATTCCAGATTTTTGGCTGCAGCGCGCAACAAAGCCACGCCGCCGATATCGATCTGCTCGATGGCTTCGGCCAAGGTCACACCGGGCTGGCTGACTGTCTGTTGGAAGGGATAAAGATTCACCACCACCAGATCGATCGGTGCGAGGCCATGCTGTTCGAGTTCGGCAAGATGTTCGGGCGTGCGACGGGCAAGAATGCCACCATGGATCGCAGGGTGCAGTGTCTTGACCCGACCGCCCAAAATTTCGGGGAAGCCTGTGAGATCCTCAACGGCGACGGCGGGCAGACCAGCCTCGGCAAGTTGTCGGGCGGTGCCGCCACTGGCGATCAATTGCACACCGGCCGCATGGAGTTGCCGAGCAAAATCGAGCAGACCACGCTTATCGGAAACTGAGAGCAAAGCGCGAGGTTGGGACATCTTCTTTCCTTTCACATAGATTCAGAAACCGCGACTATTCCAGCAAAGCGCCTACTAAGACAAGCCCCATAAAAACAAAAAGGCAGTCAAACCAAATGGTTTGACTGCCCAGCCCAGGCGTTCGACTGTAAGCCTTACAATGCGCTTCTTCCTCGTGGTAAGCTCCACGCATGGTCCAGATTACCCCATGTTCGCCAGTCAAAGCGCATACTATTTACTTTCCCGTTCAGTATACGCTTGAACAGATCGACTGTCAAGCAATTTCTGGGGGAGAATGCCACTGCACCGTGGTGATGGGGACCAAGCAGTGAGTGAGCTTATTTGACTACCTGTGGCGAACCGGGTCGGCCCTCGCCTTTGGCCTTGGTTGGTCGCCTGCGCGCTTGGCGTAAACCGACCAGTGTACGCCGCACCAGCGGAATGCGCACAGCCAACAACAGCGTCAGAATCAGTGCAAAGAGGAGCGGTTCCCAGCGTTCGGCGGCTTTGACTAGCCAGAGAAAGTGAATTACGGCTAAGACGCCCGCCGCATAGACCAGTTGATGTAGCCGTTTCCAGTTGCGCCCCAACCGTCGCATCCAGCCTTTGGTCGAGGTGATGGCCAATGGGATGAGGATCACAAAAGTCAACAACCCAGCCAACACAAAGCGCTTAGTCAGCAAGGCATCGCCGAAGATCAAATCGAGATTAAAGCCGTAATCCAGCCCGACAAAGTTGAGCAGATGAAGGCTGGCATAGGCAAAGGCGTAGAGGCCCAACGTCTTGCGAACAGTGATGACCTGGCTAAAACCGAGCAGAATATTGACAGGCGTACAGGCTAGCGACAGCATCAACAACACAAGTGCGGCCTTGCCCGTGCGGTCGGTGATATCATCGATCGGGTTGACGCTGAGATTACCTTGGCTAATATCCCAAAGCAACCAGGCCAGCGGAAAGAGCGCGCCGAGGTTAGCGAGGATCCACAACCAGTGTTTGCGCCAATAGGGTTGACCTGCTAACCGCGAGCTCGCCATATGTGTCCCCTTCCTTACGCTCAATCTCAATAATTGGCGCGCAAATCCATGCCATCATATAAATAGGCAACTTCTTCAGCATAGCCATTGAAGAGCAGGGTTTCCCGACGGCTCAATTCACCGATTCGGCGTTCGGTAGCTTGCGACCAGCGCGGATGGTTCACTTGCGGGTTGACATTGGCATAGAAACCATATTCGTGCGAAGCCGCTTGTGTCCACGTTGAGATTGGCTGCTCCTCCACCAATTCGATCTTGACGATGCTCTTGATGCTCTTGAAGCCATATTTCCACGGCACCACCAAGCGGATCGGTGCGCCGTTGGCGGCGAGCAGTGGCTTGCCATACATCCCTGTCGCCAAGATTGCCAGATCATTCATCGCCTCGTCGAGCCGCAGACCCTCCACATAGGGCCAATTGAGGGTGCGCGATCCTTGGCCGGGCATCTCTTCAGGGCGCATCACGCTAGTGAATTTGACATACTTAGCGGCCGAAGTTGGCTCCACCGCTTTCAGCAAGTCACCGAGCGAGAAGCCCACCCATGGGATCACCATCGACCAAGCCTCAACGCAGCGCAAGCGGTAGATGCGCTCTTCTTGTGTAAATCTCGTGACAAGATCATCCACATCAAAAGTCGTCGGGTTGTTGCAGAGGCCCGTTACCTCCACAGTCCATGGCAAAGTGGTAAAGTTACGCGAGAGCGGATTGACACCCTCTTTGTCCATGGTAAACTCATAAAAATTGTTGTAGTTGGTGATCTCGTCGTAATCGTTCAGCGCATCACCCAGTTCATCCTCGGCGGCGCTGGCATAGGGTTCGGGATGGGCCAGTGCCTCGGGCAATTGGCTGAAACTGACTGGCGTTGCTACCGGTTCACCATTGGCCGCGGCCGGGGCATTCACTGCGCTTGGTGAGGCACAACCTGCGGCCAACAATGCTGCCGTACTCAACGACCCAGCTGCCACCATAAAACGCCGTCGCGACAGGTAGATGTGTTCCGGTGTGATCTCGGAAGATGGGATTTTGACCATTTGTGGCGCTCCTGATATGAATGAGATCCACGCAATGTGGATTTAAGGTCGTTCCAGGCGAGTAGGCCATTTTCTTGCCGTGCTCGCAGCATAGTGATAATGCTTAAAGAGAGCATTAAGCAATTATGATAAACAGATTACAATTGGCGGTGTTTCTACGACTATGATCCTACTCACTCGACTTCATCCTGCAGTGGTGCACTTTCCAATCGCACTGTTGAGCTTAGCAACACTGGCAGGGCTACTCTATATCTATGGGCGCCCCCACTCGGCCTTATTGACATTAACATGGTGGCCATTGCGCCTGGGCTGGCTGGGAGGGATTGCCGCACTACTTACGGGGCTGCTCGCCCAGCAGGGGCTGCCGCCGAATGCGCCTTACCGCGCGGTGTTGAATTTACATATTACCACAGGAATAGCGCTAACTGTACTTTACGGCTTGTTGCTCTACCTCCAATGGCGCTTTGGATCGAGCAAAGCCCAAAAGCAGCGCGCCCGCGCCAATAATCCCGCGCGTGATCTATTAGACGATCCGCGCGGGCGTTTTGGATTTACCGGCCTAGCGATTGCAGGCTGGTTGATGGTCTTTGCCAGTGGTTGGAATGGTGGTCAGCTAGTCTTTGAATGGGGCGTCAATGTAGTGCCACAGCTCCCGTAGCTGCATCACCGAACTCGAATGACTTTACGGATCAGCTTCGCTCGATTATACTAGAGGCTGATCGAAATTTATCACGCTGAAGACGCACGGCGAGAGAGTATCAAACCGACTAGTTTGATCGCCGAAGGTGCAAACCCGCTGCAGATAGCCGCTGCCCGGGTGACTCTCTCAGGCTTCCGGATCGCCGTGTCGCCACCTGCATTTATGGGCGCAGGTATCAGCACCTCTGGAAAGCTTGTCACTGACGTCAAGCAGCGACAACACCGACGGGGCAATGACGAGCCAAGGCTCGCCAGAATCTCTCAGGTCTGGAACAGGGGCAACGGGCATTCAGGCTGAGTGCCCGTTTTTTATTGCCCAAAACTTACGCGGTACCTGAATCTTTCAGGAGTACTGGACCGTTTGCAATCATCTTTCCGCCCAGGTTTGCGTAAGTGCCACAACCTTCAGGAGCCTGCCCTATGTCGAGTATTGCCACCGTACCAACCACTCGCAACGCCGAGTATCTTCCGCCGCTAGACACCTTTCGCCAGCGCCATATTGGCCCGCGACCGACCGATGTCAGCGCTATGCTGGCTGAAATTGGCGTCAACTCGCTGGATGAGTTGATCGACCAAACCGTGCCCAAGGGAATCCGCCTACAACGCCCGCTGGATCTGCCACTCCCGCGTGGGGAAGCGGAAGTCCTGGCTGAGCTGCAAGCCTTGGCTGCCCAAAACCAGCTTTTCCGCTCGTTCATCGGGCAGGGATACGCCAATACCTACACCCCGCCGGTCATCCTGCGCAATATCCTGGAAAATCCAGGCTGGTACACCCAATACACGCCCTATCAAGCCGAAATTGCCCAAGGGCGGCTGGAGGCGCTGCTCAACTTCCAGACGATGATCATCGATCTCACTGGGCTGGATATTGCCAATGCCTCCATGTTGGATGAAGCCACCGCCGCAGCCGAAGCCATGACACTTTGCAAGCGAGCGCAACGTCGTGGGGCGACTGGCCAGCACTTTTTTGTCTCGGAACAATGTCATCCGCAGACCATTGATGTAGTGCGGACGCGTGCGGAGCCACTTGGCTATACCGTCGTGGTGGGCGATCCACAGCAATACGAGTTTGGGTCGGAGACCTTTGGCGCGCTGCTGCAATATCCCGACACTACCGGCCGAATCGAAGATTACAGTGAGTTTTGCGAGCGAGCCCATGCGGCTGGTGCGCTGGTGGTCGTTGCGGCTGATCTCTTGGCCTTAGCGTTGTTACGTCCGCCGGGCGAATTTGGCGCGGATATTGCCGTTGGCAATACGCAACGCTTTGGCGTACCACCCGGATATGGCGGTCCACACGCGGCCTTTATGGCTACTCGAGACGAATTCAAGCGCTTGATGCCCGGCCGTTTGGTTGGCGTCTCGCAAGATGCGACCGGTGCTCCCGCGCTGCGCTTGGCCTTGCAAACCCGCGAGCAACACATCCGCCGCGACAAAGCCACCAGCAACATCTGCACAGCTCAAGTCTTGCTAGCGGTGATGGCTTCGATGTACGCGGTCTATCATGGGCCCAAGGGCTTGCGCCGCAGTGCTGAACGGGTGCAACTCTATACGCGCTTGCTCGCCCAAGTTGTGCGTGATCTGGGATATACCATCACTGATGGTCCCCTCTTTGACACATTCCGCGTCAGTGATGGCCCCCACACCGGCCAAACACTCATCGACGAAGCGCTGGCTCGCCACGTCAACTTGCGTCGCTACGCCGACGGCTCGGTGGGTGTGGCTCTCGATGAAACGGTGACTGTGGAGGATTTGAACACGCTGGCCGCCATCTTTGGGGCAGCGGATTCAATCGACTGGGAGACGCTGGCGAATCAAATCGAGTTAGGCTATCCCGAACCGCTGCAACGCACCAGTGACTATCTCACGCACCCGGTCTTCAATTCCTATCACAGCGAACACGAGATGCTGCGCTACATCCACCGCTTGCAAGCGCGCGACCTCTCGCTGATCCACTCGATGATCCCGCTCGGTTCGTGTACGATGAAGCTCAACGCCACCACCGAGATGATCCCGATCACTTGGCCAGGCTTTGGGCAATTGCATCCCTTCGCTCCTCGAGATCAAGCCAAGGGCTACCAGATTCTCTTCGAGCGGCTAGAACGCTGGTTGGCCGAGATTACCGGTTTTGCTGCGGTTTCGCTCCAGCCGAATGCGGGCTCGCAGGGGGAATATGCTGGCTTGTTGGCGATCCGCTCCTATCACCAAGCGCGCGGCGAAGGCCACCGCAACATCTGCTTGATCCCAGCCTCAGCGCATGGCACCAACCCCGCCAGCGCGGTGATGGCTGGCATGACGGTGGTGGTTGTGGCCTGTGACGACGCGGGCAATATCGATGTGGCCGATCTGCGGGCCAAGGCTGAACAGCATGGTCCGCGACTGGCAGCACTGATGGTGACTTACCCTTCGACGCATGGTGTTTTTGAAGAAGCGATCAGCGAAATTTGCCAGATCATCCATGAGCAGGGCGGCCAAGTCTACATGGACGGGGCCAATATGAATGCGCAAGTGGGATTGTCTCGCCCCGGCGATATCGGCGCGGATGTCTGTCATCTCAACTTGCACAAGACCTTCTGCATTCCGCACGGCGGTGGTGGCCCGGGTATGGGGCCGATTGGCGTAGCTGCCCATCTGGTTCCTCATTTGCCCGGTCATTTTGTATTGCACAATTCAGAGAATACAGTTTCAGCCGCACCATGGGGCAGCGCCAGCATTTTGCCGATCTCTTATGCCTACATTGCTTTGATGGGGGGCAGCGGGCTGACGGAAGCGACCAAGGCAGCCATCTTAAACGCCAATTACATTGCGGCCCGTCTGACACCTTATTATCCCGTTTTGTATCGTGGTCGCCAGGGGCGAGTGGCGCATGAGTGCATCCTCGATACCCGGCCGCTCAAGGCAGCGGGCATCGAGGTCGAAGACATTGCCAAACGTTTGATGGATTATGGCTTTCACGCGCCGACCATGTCGTTCCCGGTGGCAGGAACATTGATGATCGAGCCCACCGAGAGCGAGTCAAAAGCGGAATTGGATCGATTCTGCGAGGCGATGATTGCCATTCGCGAGGAGATTGCGCAGATCGAGCGCGGGGAAATGGATGGGGCGGACAATCCTCTCAAACATGCACCGCACCCGGCGCACGTTGTTCTCGCTGATAATTGGACGCACGGATACTCACGCGAACAGGCAGCCTATCCCACCGCCTGGGTGCGCGAAGCCAAATTCTGGCCTGCGGTTGCACGCATCGACAATGTGTATGGTGACCGCAACTTGGTCTGCGCTTGCCCGCCAATCGAGGCGTACCAATAACCAGCTGCATCCTATAGCACAAAAAAACGAGTGCAGATTCGCTCTGCACTCGTTTTTTTATCGACTTTACAAGTGAATACGCGTTTATTGCGCTTCCAACTCTTCAATCGGGAAGATCACTGCATCAACTGGGGCTTCGACTTCCGGAGCGTCGTTGAAGTTCGCTGAGCTGGAGTCAATCGCCAAGGTGATGAAGGCATCGCTCCCACCATCGACGGGCAGTGCACCGGTCGAGGCGGCAAAGGCGAGCAGATCCGAGAGATCCCAGTCGAAGTTGACAGTGTTGCTGTAGAGGTAACCATCATCGAGGCCGATGCTGCTGGTGGTGGTGAGTTCGATCCCTTGCAGCAGTGCCGGTCCCAAGAAGGTCAAAGCCATTTGGGCCTGTTGGAGATCTTCAGCGGTGAATTGCGCTTCGCCCATGCTGTTGATGGTGTCCAAATTCGCTTCGACAAACGACCAGAAGCCTGGGCTAGCGAGGAAGCCGGCGAAATCAAAGCTGGTTTCGAAGACAGCCACTTCGACGCCATCCACATCACTGTCATCGGCGCGTTCGACCTCGATGAAGGGGTCAAACAGACTGCGCACTTCTTCCGAGCTAAAGACCGCGCCGAAGGCCATGCTCTGCGCCACTTGCGGGTCGCTCTTCATTTCGTCAGACTGAGCCATGCTCATTTCGATCAAGCCAGCCAAGTCAATGCCCAACCATTCGCCCAGTTCGGGGATCGACGGGTCTGCAAAGGCCAAGCCTTCAGTGGCCACGTAACCAAAGCCATCTTTCAGAATCAGCTCAACAGCCAGATCTTCTGGGATTTCAATGCCAGCTTGGGCCGAGAGCAACGCAGCAATTTCTTCCGGCAAGGTGACACTGAGATCGAGATCCATCTCCATGGTGCGATAAAGCTCAACCACAAGCTCCATCATCTCATCCAGATTATCCGCCAAAGCTTCTGGATCTTGTTGCAGCTCGAGCATGCGCAACGCGAGCGCAGGATCAACAACAATCGTAGCATCCTGCCCGTAGGTGAAGGTCAATTCATCAGCAGGCAACCCAGGGATACCTGCGATTGTGCTGGTCAAATTCACTACGGATGTTTGGGAGGCTACTTCTAATTGAGCAGTTTGGGCATCTTTAAGAAAATCGCAGTCCTCAGCGGCTAAACTGCCACAGAAGGGCTCTGGTAGATCCTGGGCGAAAGCGGGTGCTGCTGTAAACGCCAGGAGGGCAAGAACCAGTAAAATTACACGTGCGTTCTTTAACATATTCAAATTTCCTTTTGGTGACTTTGGTTCAACTTTCCGCATCGGACTTGAGGGAGTGTCACATCGCAGCAAAAGCAGAACTAGATTGAATTGAGTAAGACATTTGGGCGGATCATGGTTCTGTCATAGCTCGCAACGTCTGCCCCATCATATCATGGTTCCCGGTGCTTGTAAACCCTGTCAGTCACCTACCAGGCTACATCTTTTATACAATTGCGACGAGAGTGGGTTGATGCTAAAATTTAGGTGACATTAAATTTTCGGTTTAGGAGTCTGGAATGCAGCTTGAAACATCAACACGCTTGGATCGTCTGAATAGTACACTGGCCAATGCCGGGTACGAAGCCTATGTAGCCACCCAACGCCCTAATCAAATCTATTTGGTGCCCCATCCCGAGCCAGTCTCCGGGTTGCCGCCCATCCCTTTTTTGATCTTTCTACCAGGTCGGGTGATCGCGATCCCCGGCCCGTTATTTTATTACGCCTGCCGCGACCAACTGACCAACTGCGAAGTTGTCGCCGCACCGATCGGCGGCCCGTCTCCGTTCGAGAGCTTGACCACCGTCTTGGCTGGTGCGGGAGTCCGGCGTGTGGCGTTTGATCAACTCAACAGCAGCCAAGCCGCTACACTGCGCCAACAGCTCCCAACCGTCGAATGTGTAGAGGAGGCAGGCTTCGGACCAAAGTTGCGCCGCAAAAAAGAGCCCGGCGAACTGGAAATCTTGCGCACCGTCGCAGGTTTTGCCGATCTCGGCATCGAAGCAGCTTTTCAAGCTGCGCGCCCCGGCGCCACCAATCGCGACGTGGCTGCGGCTGCGACAGCGGCCATGCTCAAGGCCGGTTGCGAAGAAGCCGGCTTGCAGGTGGTGAGTGGTCCCGGCGTTGCCTATATGGGCACCGGCAACTGGGTGCTTGACCCGCGCCGCACGATCCAAGAAGGTGATATGCTGCTGGTCGACATGGGGATTCTCTATCACGGCTATCTCGGCGACCAAACCCGCACCGCCATCGTCGGTAAGGGGACGGCCATCCAGCACGAGATCATTGCTACCATCCAAGAAGCATATTTCTTGACGCGTGACGCCATGCGGCCCGGCGCGAACACGCGTGATCTCTATCAGATCACGGTGGATCATCTGACGAAAAAGGGCTGGCGCGACTACTTCCCGCATCACATCTCGCATGGGCTGGGCCTCGGCGGAGATCTGCCGCTGGTCAATGATAACTACGATGATGTCTTGCAAGAGGGCGACACCCTCTCCTGCGAACCCGGCGTTTATCTGCCCGGGATCGGCGGCGCACGCTTCGAAAATATGTTACATATCACGGCGAATGGGGCCGAGGAATTGACGCACTCGCCCGTCAATCCGCCCGTGGGTCAATAACCGCACACATTCATCCGAATCCCAAGCCAGCACGTTGCTTGGCAGCATTTTGTCCAGGGCCACGCTATGATCATCGACGTACACAGCCATGTCTTTCCCTCGAATGCAGTCTTTTCGGAACAATTCCTGGCCGAGACCAATCGGGCGCGCAGTGAACCACTCGACATGATCACGCGCTACGCCGATTATCGGGCTACTGCTGCCGATTGCGCGGTCACCATCTGTTTTGGGGGCAAGGCGAAATTGGCCGGCCTGTGGGTGGATGATCAAGCGGTGGCCGATTATGTCGCGCAAGACCCAGCTCGGTTGATCGGTTTTCTCTCGCTCGATCCGACCCAACCGGGCTGGGAAGCTGAATTGGAGTTCGGACATCAGAGTTTGGGCTTGCGGGGTATCAAGTTGATGCCCATGTATGCCGGTTTTTATCCGCAAGATGAAAAGCTCGATTTTCTGTGGCGCTATGCGCAGCAACATGGGCTGCCCGTCTTGCTGCACACGGGTACCACCTTTGCCTCGCAAGCAACGCTCGAAACGACCCTGCCGCGGCATATTGACGTGGTCGCACGCCGCTTTCCCGAAGTCCGTATCATCATGGCGCACTTGGGCCATCCCTACGAGGGCGAGTGCATTGCGGTCATCCGCAAACATCCGCACGTCTATGCCGATATCAGCGCGCTCTATTATCGTCCCTGGCAACTCTTCCACAGCTTGATGCTGGTGCATGAGTATGGGGTTTGGCATAAGTTGCTCTTCGGCACCGACTTTCCCTTCACCACGGTTGCTGATTCTGTGGCGGGCTTGCGGAGCCTGGCCACCATCCAGATCGATCGCTTCCGCCTGCCTGCCGAGCAGATTGAACAACTCATCGAACGCGATGCCTTACCGCTGCTGGGGTTAACGCATCCCGCCCACGCCTGACCCAGCAGTTTGAACCTGCCGGATAGTGTCGGCAAAGCCGTGAATCTGTCCGCTATCCACGAGCTACTCCGGGCTGGGCAGCGCGGCACATGATGAAAATCTAGCCAGATCAGCGCCAAGATCAAGCTCCCCCGCTATCTGGTGAAACTTGCCTTCTTGCTGGAGCGTCCAATGGATCATGGCAGGCATGGCTTACTTGAACTTTGACCTTCAATTAACGCCCACTGGGGATGACTACCTCGCACGCGTCCTCAATTCACCCGTGGGGCAAGCCCAGGGCAAATTTCAGCCGCCCTTCACTGCCGCCGATCTGACTCAATTTACTACACAGCTCGTAGCCAGCGCGGCGGGCCAGGCGGAGCCAACGATCGTGCAGCAAGTGCGGGCAGTGGGGGGGCAATTATTCGCCGCGCTCTTCAACGATGAGTTATATGCTTGCCTCACCCGCAGTTTGGATGAAGCGCAGCGGCGCCAATCCGGGCTGCGTTTGCGCCTGCGGCTACACGAAGCACCAGAGTTATGGCAGCTGCCCTGGGAATATCTCTATTTCGAGACCAGCCAGCGCTTTTTGGCCCTGTCGGCCACCTCGCCCGTTGTCTATTATCTAGATCTGCCCCAGCCGGTGCGCCCCCTTACGGTCCATCCGCCAGTGGTGATTCTATGTGTGATGGCAGCGCCGCACGATCTGCCTGCGTTCGACAGCGAGCAAATTTGGACCACCCTCGAACGGGCCTTAGCGCCCCTGGTCGACAAAAAATTGGTCCAGCTTGTGCGCTTGGAGAATCCGACGCTCTCCAACTTGCAGCAAGCCCTGCGCCAGCAGGAGACCCACATCATCCATTTTGTGGGCCATGTCGGGGTGAATACCGTTCACACGAACAGCACCTTGGTCCTCTTGGATCAAAACCGCCGCGCCGCGCCAGTTTCGGCTCAGCAATTCAGCCAATTGCTGCACAACGAAGCCACGCTCCGGCTGGTGCTCATCCACCCGATCAGCACGCACACCGGCCCAGGCAGTCGCCCTATCGGCGAGATCGCCCATCATTTGGTCCAGCAGGGCATCCCCGCGGTGATTGGCCTGCAATTTGCGCTCTCCTCCGCGGCTATGCAGATCTTTTCCAATGAGTTTTACTCGGCACTGGCCGATGGCTATGGCATTGACGCCGCTTTGACCGAAGCGCGGGTTGCCCTGGCCACCCAACTGGACACTCCGGGATGGGGTGCGGCGCAACTCTTTCTGCGTACCGACAACGCCCGCTTGTGGACCTGGCAAGCGGAGCCGCTGAGCCAGCCTTCACCAGCCACGCTGGTCAGCCAGAGCCTCAGCACGCTCTCGCGCTTGATGGACAACCCGATCGTGCGTGGGCTGGTGGCCACCTTTCGCACCAATTTTCAGGTGGCCCGCCAGCAAATCGAATTGCTCGCCCATTACAAAGAACTGCATGATCTCCTCCACAAATTGCAATTTCGCTGCTATCATGTCATTCAGCAAGAGCTAAACCGTTTCCCCGACGATCCGCAATCGGTGGATAATCTGCTCAATTACGAAGTGACGCTGCAGGAGATCGTAGCGGATTTGCGCGCGGCAGCCGGGCGCGGGCTCTTGCCACCCAGCGAATTGAGCTGGATCGATGAAGTAAGCCAAGCGCAGGCGCAACTCAACCACGCGCTCATCGAACTGGATGCCGTCGCGCTCAAGCGCACGGTTTGGCTACTTAAGCGCACCATCGCGCTCTATCCCTCGACGATCAACCAGCGCCTGAGCATGGCAGCGCGCATGTTGCGGCTCGGCGAGCTGATCGAGGTGATGGTGGCCATTCAGCGTGCGTTGAACGACGCACTGGCTGAGGCCACGCAATTTGAACAATTCCAGCGGGGCGTTGAGGCCTTGCGCACCGTGGATCAACGCCTGGCGCAATTGATCAGCGACCATGACCAGTGGCAGGCAGTGGAGCGCATCCTGAGCCGCATCGAGGATGTGATGATCCACGACCTCACGGAATTGGAATTTTCTTGGCCCGAGTTGCGCACCAAGGTCGCGCAGCTCTGCCCGGCTGATCAAAATGAATGGGGGCAACTGCTGCAAGCCGACAGCAGCCAACTCGACAAAGCCCTGGCCGAACAAAATCCCTTGCTGATCCAACGCTATTTTCGGCGGTATCGTCAGCGCGCAGGTAGCCGCTTTTATCAGGTCGATGTCATGCTCAAGGCCCAGTGCGAAGAATTACGCCAAGTGGGCGAGCCGCTGACTGCTGTGCTCAGACTTTTGGAATAAGTTATGACCGATTCCAACCTTCCTAAGCGATTTCCCTCTCTGAGTGCTTTGCGCTCTGCCCATACTGCGCTGCTACAACTGCATCGCGAGCAGGGAGAAAGCGAAGCAGTTTTGGTGGCCGTCGAGGACTTTCTGCGGCAGGGCCAAGCCACCGGCGCGGTATTGGACAACGAAGCCGAACGCTGGACCGCGCAAAGTCTGCTCGATTACTGGACAGCGACCCTCCTCAGCAGTACCGGCGAGCCCCCCGCGCTCCCGGATGCCATGCTGGCCGATTTTGATCCGCAACTGGCGCCCGAATTGCCCGACGAGCTCTGCCCCTACGTGGGTTTGGATGCCTTCCACGAAGCCGAGAGCGACGTTTTCTTTGGTCGCCAACGCCTATCCGAATTGCTGATCGACAAATTGAAAAGTGCCCGCTTATTGGCGGTGGTCGGCCCGTCGGGCAGCGGCAAATCATCCTTGGTGCTGGCCGGATTGCTGCCCACACTCAAGCGGGGGGCCATTCCCGCCACGGCCGACAGTGTGGGCAGTGAACAGTGGCGCTATGCCCCGCGTATGGTGCCGGGTTCTGATCCGCTGGCGAACTTGGCGCGGGTTCTGCAATCGGCCGGCAACGAACCCGCCGCTGGGCAAGATTCCGCCACCTGGCTCGCCGCTCAAGTGGCCCGGCTCAAGGCTGATCCGCATTTTTTGACCACCATCGTCGATGCCACCGGGGACACGCCCGCCGTACTCGTGATTGACCAGTTCGAGGAGCTGTTCACGCTCTGCACCGACGAAGAAGCTCGCCAAGCCTTCGCGGCCAATCTGCTACAGCTGAGCCAAGCGCCCACGCACCGCCACACCGTAATCTTGACCATGCGCACCGATTTCGAGAGCTTCATCATGCGCTTGGCCGATTTTCAACCCTTCTTCGAGCAGGCCCTGGTGCGAGTGACGCCTCTGAACGCCGCGGAACTACGCGAAGCGATCGAAAAGCCGGCCGCGGCCATCGGACTCAAATTTGAAGCCGGGATCGTCGACGCGCTGCTGCAAGATATTTTAGGTGAACCCGCAGCCCTGCCCTTGTTGCAATTCACGCTGCTCAAGCTCTGGGAAGCACGCGAGCGCAATCGCATCACCTGGGAAGCCTATCGCCACTTGGGTGGTGGCCGGTTAGCCCTGGCCCGCAGCGCCGACGAGCTCTACGAATCGCTGATCCCCGAAGATCAAGTGACGACCCGGCGCATTCTCTTGCGGCTGGTGCGGCCAGGTGAAGGGCTGGAGGTGACCAGCAACCGGGTGCGAATCGAGAGTCTGTACCAAACGGGCGAAGCGCGGGATCGGATCGATCGCGTGCTGCAGCGCTGGATCGATGCCCGGCTGCTGCGGCTCAGCGAGGGCGATACCTCGGCGGATCGGCAAGTGGAAGTAGCGCACGAAGCCCTGGTCCGCAACTGGCCGCGCTTGGTCGATTGGTTGGATGAAGAGCGCGAGCGATTGCGTCAGCGCTTACGGCTGACCGAAGCCGCCGAGCAATGGGAAAAGGTCGGCCGCGATCCTGGGGCGCTCTTGCGCGGGGCCTTGCTCGAAGAAGCTTTGCGCTACGAGGATCTGAGCGAGCTGGAAGCGACCTTTGTCCGGGCAAGCCAAGCGGCCTATTTGGCCGAGCAACAAGCTGCCGAAGAGATGCGCCAGCGCGAGTTAGAACAGGCGCAAGCCATTGCCGAAGAGCAACGCCAGCGCGCCGAGGCGGAACGGCGCTGGGCCGATTATCAAAGTCAGGTCGCTGCGGGATTGCGCGCCCGGGCCATTCAACTCTCTATCATCAGCGTGATCGCCGTGTTGCTGGCCATCGTCGCGGTGATCTCAAGCTGGATGGCGCGGCAGAACAGCATCGCAGCCGAGGTCCAACGAGCTGTGGCGCAAACGGCCAATGCCCACGAGATCAACGCCCGCCAAACGATCATCGCCGAGCGCAATCAAGGTCTGGACGCCCAAGCCACCCTGGCCGCTAATCTGGAAGATCTGCTCAATGCGCAGGTCGATGCCGAGACCATGCTCAATGCCTTACTGTCGGCAACACCCCTACAACCGCAGCCAACGCCGACCGTGAGTAGCTCGGGGGAAGAACCTTCCGAAGGCACACCGACGCCGGGGCTCAGCGAGCCAGTAATCGCTGCCGTGGTGGCGGCTGGGCTTATCAATGCGTATGATGCGGCCCGAGAGACCGCCGCGAGCAACATCGACCATGTGCGCGCAGCACAAGCGACCGCCACCGCGGCCCATCCTCCCACCGTCAACCTGGCGCAGACCAGCGCCAACTCGACGGCGACCACGCTCACACAAAATTTGGTCTTCCAGATTGTGGCCTATGATCCGGCCATCGGGGAGCAGGATGGAGCTGGCGTCCAAATCGTCGAGCTGCAGATCCTCGACAATACGGATGCGCTGATCTATGCTCGCAGCGACCGCACTGCCCCTTACTGTGCCTTTGAGGATGACGGAGAACGGTGTGTGGCTTGGAATTTTGCCGATCAAGATCAGCGTTGGCCCAACGGGCAAGCAATTCGCAGCGGGCAGCATCGCTTACGCGCCATTGTCTATGGTGCGAATGGACAGCGCGCCATCGAAGAATGGGAAGTCACGCTGCAGCCAGCCACCGCCGAACCCGTCGATACGGATGATGACGACGACGATTATGATGATGAATAAGGGCTAGCCACTGCTGACCACGCCTCACTGTGGCCGCCAATAGCGCTCCCCGCCAACGCTGGCCGCATACCCAGCTACTTCCGCCCGCAGATTCGTTTCATCCTGCCAAAAGGTGCTGAGCTGTGACTCAAACTGCTGGATGGCGCGGATCTTGCGTTCCAGAGCTTCCGCTGTCAAGGGAATTACCACCGGTTGCCAATGCTGCTCACGCGACGTGAGCGTGCGGGCAAGCGCGCCCTCTTCCTGAATGTACGGATAATCCTCGTAGTAAGCCAGGCGCTCACCAAACACCAACTCCGCAGCCCGCCGCACCAATTGATGATCCACATGGCTGCCTGCATGCTGGTCGCTCACTCGATGCACCACCGATAACGGCGAATAGAGCTCGCGCGCAGGAGGTAACTGCCGGAATTGCTCGGCCACTGCGGCTAGCAGGGTCTCTATTTCCGCCGGTGCCACCTGATCGAAAATATCCACATCCGAGACATAAAAGGGCTGATTGGTGAGCGCATCGAGTCGGTAAATACAATCGGGTACCTGCAAGTGATGGGCTTCCGCACCCAGCACAGCACAGGCGCGCAGATCTTCCGCCCGCCGCGCGGCCGCCGCATCGGTCGCCAACTGCCAGCGGTCATGCAGGCTCTGCACATAGTCTGAAAAGGCCTCGTGCGGCGGATCCCCTGCCATCACGGTGACGATCAACACGCGCTCGCCCGCGGCTGTTCTCTGGGCAATCTGCCCCCCACAGGAGAGCGCGACATCATCCAGGTGGGGCGAGAGATAAATCGCTTGATAGGTATCACTCATGTATTTACCTATGTATCTCTGGCTATAACGTTTGAATTTTCAATTGGAACCAAGCTTCACACTGTTTTCGGGAGAGTGTGCTATATTTATTATAGTGTAGTCAAAGGATGAACCAAACCAAGGAACCGGCAAGATAAGGTTATGGATATAACGAATGATAGTTTCTCCATAGTGCAACGAATCGCCGTGCTCAGCGTTCATACCAGCCCGTTGGCTGCCCTCGGAGGCGAAAAAACAGGGGGGATGAATGTCTATATTCGCGAATTCAGTCGTGAGCTCGCGCGGCGCGGGATTCCGGTCGATATCTTTACGCGTGCCACGGCGCCCGACCAGCCCTTGATCGAAACAACGTTGGGCCCCAACGTCCGCGTCATCAACATCATGGCGGGTCCTCCCCATCGCATCCCAGTGGATGAAATAGCCCACTATCTCCCCGACTTTGCCCAGGAGGTTCAACAATTTGCCCAGCAGGAACAACTGCAATACTCGCTGATCTACAGTCACTATTGGCTGTCAGGGCTGGTAGCCGAACGGTTGCGCGCCGCCTGGGGTCCGTTGCCGATTGTGCAGATGTTCCACACCTTGGGTTATCTAAAAAATCAGGTCGCCCAGAGTGAACGTGACCAAGCCTCACCCGCCCGCTTGGCCGGTGAGCATCGCGTGATGCACTTGGTCGATTGCTTGATCGCTGCGACTCCCACCGAGCGTGATCAGATGATCGACTTCTACGCGGCTGATCCGCAGAAGATCGCCGTGATTCCTCCAGGTGTGGATCTACAGCGCTTCCAAAGCATGGCCAAGGCACGTTTCAAGGCCGAACTAGCGATCGAGCATGACAATATTCTCTTTGTCGGACGAATCGAGCGCCTTAAGGGCATTGATACGCTCATACAAGCAACTGCCCTCTTACGCACTCAACACCCGGCCCTCATGGCCAAGACAAAAGTCACGATCATCGGTGGAGATCCTACGGCCATCCCACCTGATCCTGAGTTGGAACGGCTCTATGATCTGCGCCGCGCACTCCAGTTGGAGGATGTGGTGGAGTTTGTGGGAGCCAAAGAGCAGGCCGAACTGGTGCCTTATTTTGCCGCTGCTGACTTCGTGGTTGTGCCGTCGGATTACGAAAGTTTTGGCATGGTAGCCCTCGAGGCCATGGCGACCGGTACGCCAGTCATTGTCTCATCCGTCGGCGGTTTGGTTCATTTGGTCCAAGATGGCGTAACCGGACTGACCACGCCTCCGCGTGATCCAGCCGCTTTGGCCCTGCGCATGAGGCAATTGCTGGAAGCTCCCGAATTGCGGGCCCGGTTGGGGACCCAAGCCAGCATTGTGGCCCGCCAGTATGATTGGTCATGCATTGTCGAGCGGATGATCGATGAGGTCTATGTGCCGCTGATCGAACGTACGATCTGCTGCGCCTAAACGACGCCATGCTCGGCCAGGGCACGCTGCAAGTCCAACCCCGGCTGAAAGTGGATGGCGGCCAGTCCCACCGCTTGTGCGCCCGCGACGTTGGTCGGCATATCATCGATAAAGATCGCTTCGGCAGGTGTGCGCCCTAAGCGCTCTAAAGTACGCAAAAAGATCTCGGGGGCCGGTTTCATCACGCGCTCATAGGCCGAGCCAACGACCACATCGAAGAGCGTGCCATCTGGATCAATCCGCGGCATCACATCTTCGAGCAGATCGTCCATAGCATTGCTGATGATCGCCGTTTGGTAACGCTCATGCAGCGAGCGGATCAACTCGAGTAGATTCGTATCAACCCGATCGCCGCCCCAATAATCGGCGCGGAACTGTTGCATTTCAAGATCAGTTAAACCAAAACGTTGCTGAGCCCAAGCCCATTGTTCCTGAGCGCTGATTGCACCATGTTGGGCTTGCCGCCCGCGGTCACTATTGTAGAGAAGAAATTCGGCCTCGCCCGGCTGGAGGCCCAATCGTTGTTCGAGCGCGGCCCGTGGTGTGCGATCCTCAGTACGGATCAAGACACCCCCGATATCGAAGATGATTGCTTTGATCATAAGGAGTTTCCCAATTGCTGTGGCAGCTTCAAGCACAAGCTGTCTTGGTATACCTAATGCTAATTCAGTTGCAGGCTGGCTTGCCCCATGATAAACTAGCAAGCCTTATCCACCGAAAATTCATTCATACGCAATCTTGCTATCGGAACCATTTGTCGATTTAAGCTTGAATACTCGCAGTTGAAAGTTTGGAGGTTATGATGCACCGTAAGAAACTCGTGGCCTTATCAGTGCTAGTTGCCATGTTGCTATTGGCAGTAGCCTGTGCGCCTGCAGTACCCAGTGCTCCTGCGTCGGACAGCGCAACTACCCCAGCCGAGGCCGATGAATCTGCCGCCCCCGCGGGTGAAACCACAACCCTCACCTGGGCCATGTGGGGTAGCCCGGAGGAGATCGCCACCCACCAAGCGGTGGCCGACGCTTTTATGGCCGAACATCCTGAGATTCAAATCGAAATCGTCAGCTACCCGTGGAGTGATTACTTCACCGCCATGCAGACCACGTGGGCCAGCGGTGATGTGGAAAACATCCCCGATGTGCTCTTTTTGACTCCGGTGTTGCCCTATGCAGCCCAAGGCGTGTTGGAGAACCTGGATCCCTTCATCGAAGCGGGAGACTACAACCTGGACGACTACTGGCCAGCGTTGTTGGAACCGGCCATGTATGAAGGCAGCATCTACGGCTTCCCGCGTGACATGAGCGCCGAAGTGCTCTACTACAACAAAGATATCTTCGACGAAGTGGGCATCGAATACCCAACCGACGAATGGACGTGGGACGATCTCTTAGCCGCAGCCGAAGCGCTGACGGTCCGCGAAGGCGACCAGATCACGCGCTATGGGTTGGCGATGGAAGGTGGCAAATACCAGCTTTGGGTGGGTCAAAATGGCGGCAGCATCCTCGATGATGTCCGCAACCCAACCGCTTGTCTGCTGGATCAACCAGAGGCTGTGGAGGCCATCGAATTCTTTGCCGGCATGATGAACGACGGCATTGCCATGCGCGATGCCAGTCTCGGCCAAGCCGGTGGCGATGCTACCGTGATGGCGAATGGCCAAGCGGCGATGATCATTCAAAATGCCAGCCGGGTTTCGCAATTCAACGCAGCTGGGCTGAATTATGACGTGGCCCCCGTGCCGATCCCGCCCGGTGGACAACGCTCGGCTAGCGCGGTTGGGGCAGCCTGGACCATGAGCGCGGCCAGCGATGACAAAGATGCGGCCTGGACGTTCCTCAGCTGGCTGCAAAGCACCGATGGTGGCCAGCGCATCTACACAGCTTCGGGCGAAATCCTGCCTGCACTGCGCTCGACCGCCAATTCGGATGTTTTCTTGAGCTCGGCTGAACCGCCAGTAAATCGCCAAGCCTTTGTCACTGAAGCCGAGAACGCCAAAGTTGGTCGCATTGCCTTGATCCCTGAATGGAACGAATTGAATGGCTCGATTATCAATCCGGTGATGCAACAGATCTGGGTTGGCGAGGCGACACCGGCCGAAGCCCTTCCCGCCCTGTGCGAGCAGGTCAATGCGTTCCTGGCCGACAATGGCTATACGCAGTAAACAGCTAGAGATTCACCCCATGTGATCTGCATGTGGTGTGTATGCAAAAGCGACACTCGCAGCAGTGAGTGTCGCTTTTTTTTACAGCAAGTCCCCTGCAGTATTGAACTTTCCTGCCTGATCAAACGTTGCTTGTTTGAGGAACAATCCTTTTGTGATGGCAGGACTTACGCAGTATGCTAGTTGATCTGCGACCACGGTTCAACCTCACAACCACTCAGAAAAAGGAGACTACGATGCGCAAATATGGATGGCTAAGTTTGTTGCTGGCGACAATGCTGTTTTTGGTATTGACAGCCTCAGTCATGGCCCAGAATACCGTGATCGACGACGAACCCGAGACCACCACGCTCAGCCCAAGCATTGTGCAGATTCAGCCGGTAACCACGACCTTACGTCAGCGATTGCCGGTTTCAGTCACATTGCTAATCCCGATCGGTCCGACCGAGACCCAAACGGTGACAGTTCCGATGTTGCTGAGCCTAAATTTGCAATTAGGGTTCGGCGAGATGATCACAACTTCGTTGGCACTTACCGCTGAAATCGACAGCTTGACGCCGCTGACTTCGACTGCGAGCCTAACGCCCACGGTCAGCACACCGACTGCCAGTGCACCAACGGCTATCGCGCCGACCGCAACACCCTTGCCGGCCACCTTCACACCGACGGCGCTCCCCCCCACAGCAACGGCTATCCCAGCAACAGCTGTTCCAGCGACGGCCACACCAGTGCCAACTGATACACCAGAAGCTGATACACCAAAAGAACTAGCGCCAACGGAACCGCTGACCGCTACTGAGCCTATTACCGAGACGGTGGCGGAAACGGAGACCGAAAGTGTGGAAGGCGAAGAAACAGCCACGCTAGTGATCGTGCCTGAGTGTAGCGATCCACGCTCAACGATTGTCTTCCCGGGCGTCAATCAAGTCTTGAGCGGCACAGTTGATGTGATCGGTTCGGCGAATCATGAAAACTTCAGCTATTTCAAGCTGGAATATGCCAACGGCGCCGATGCCGGTGCAGCAGCTGAATACTTCTATCTGGGCGGTGGCAACAATCAGGTCGAAAATGGCTGGTTAGCGACCGTCGACACCCAGTCGCTGAACAATGGGGTGTATACCATGCGCCTTACCGTTGTTGACAACACCGGGAACTTCCCGCCGCCTTGTTCGGTCACCATCGAGATTGCCAATTAGTGTTGCATCTGCAGGGTCATGTTCGGGGTTTCGGCAATAGCGCTGGACTAGCAGTCTGAGCGTGTACCCTGCAGCTCCAACCTTGTGATCCCCCCGACTACCACCCAAATAGATAGCCATTCCATTCCCGGTCTGGTATAATCAGCAGGCTTCCAGTTGTACATACAATGGTGGCCTGCTGGTTCTTTTTAAGCATCCCACTGCAACACAATTTTTTAGAAGCCTGCTTTGAAACTGGTTATTACGCGTGGGGACTTGGTTCATCCAGCCAGTAGCCATTCAACATTTTGGATAGTACTACTTTATGACCACACTCGATTCTACTCGCCCGCTGGGTCCTCGACGACGCAGTTGGCGCTGGCGCCCCGATCAACAATGGGAAGGATATCTCTTTCTGCTGCCCAGCTTTCTGGGCTTCTTGCTCTTTGTGGCGATCCCGGTCGTGGCCTCATTCGCTCTCAGCTTTGTCGATTGGAACCTGCTACGCCCACCCGAATTTATCGGCTGGACCAATTATCGCCAATTGCTTACGCGGGATTTGGTCTTTCGCCAGGTGGCCTGGAATACGCTCTACTTCATGCTGACGATCGTACCGCTGCAGCTCGCCTTCGGACTCTTGTTGGCACTGGCCTTGAACCAACCGATCCGGGGACAGTTGATCTACCGGGTGATTTACTTTATGCCCGTGGTGACGACGATCATTGCGGGGGCCATTGCCTTCCAGTATCTGCTCAATCGCGACCACGGCTTGATCAGCCAGTGGATCTGGGATTTTGGGCGCTGGAGCGGGTTGCCGATTCAACCGCCTGATTTTCTCAACAGCACACGCTGGGCCAAACCCTCGGTCGTCCTGCTCACCCTCTGGAAGAATACCGGCTTCACCATGGTGATCTATCTGGCCGCGTTGCAGGCGGTACCCAAAGAATTGTACGACGCCGCCCATGCGGATGGTGCCTCCACCTGGCAACGTTTTCGCCACGTTACCCTGCCGCTGATTAGCCCGACCACCTTTTTCCTCTTTATCATTCAAATGATCGGCGCATTTCAACTCTTTACCGAAGCCTTCGTCATGACTGGCGGCGGCCCGGCACAAGCAACGTTGACTGTGGTCTATTACATCTATCAAAACGCTTTTGAATTTGGTCGTATGGGCAAAGCGTCCGCCATCGCCTGGTTCTTGTTCATCTTCATCTTCTTGTTCACGTTGATTCAAACTCGCCTACAACGCCGCTGGGTCTATTACGAAGCGGAGTAACGCCTGGTTCAGCTCAACAAGCGTAACGCTCCAACTACAAGATATCTATTATGACGACACAGCGACTCACCACCCATACTGCTCAAGCCAATCCACTCGGCAGGCTCGGCCTTCATCTACTGCTGATCTTCTTTGGGGCCTTTATTCTCTTGCCCTTTTTGATCATGCTGGTGGCCTCGTTGGCACCTCGCGAAGACATTCTGCGCCGCAGCTTTGATGTGGCCCGCTTTTCCCTCGATAACTATGTCGAGACCTTTCGCGTCGTCCCCTTTGGCCGCTATTATCTCAACAGCATCATTGTCTCAATCGGCACGGTCTTGCTCCAGCTCTTGGTGGCCTCACTAGCAGCGTTCGCCTTTGCGCGCTTGCGCTTCCGGGGACGCGATGGCCTTTTTCTGCTCTACCTTGCCACCTTGATGATCCCGTTCCAGGTAACGATGATCCCCAACTTTATCTTGATCCGTTTTCTGGGCTGGTTCAACAGTTATCAAGCACTGATCTTACCGTCGGCCTTCAGTGTCTTTAGCACCTTTTTGTTGCGGCAGTATTTCCTTGGCTTGCCCTTGGATTATGACGAAGCAGCGCGGATCGATGGGGCCAGCAGTTGGCGCATCTGGTGGCAAGTAATTTTGCCGCTCAGCGGTCCCGTGCTGGCGACGTTGACGATCTTCAATTTCCAAGGCGCCTGGAACGATTTCCTCTGGCCGCTGGTAATCATTCGCTCGCCGCAGATGCGGACGATCCCGATTGGCTTGAGTTCGTTTCAAGGCCAATACAACACTGAATGGCACCTATTGATGGCGGGTTCGGTGGTTGCTCTGCTGCCGGTGTTGATCATCTACATCCTCGGCCAAAATTGGTTTGTGCGCGGTATCACCCTTTCGGGCATGGGCGGGCGCTAAGCAGCCGCAGGACTCCAGATGCCGTCCTGGCTGAGATTTGCATTCGCACAAAAGTTCTGGTTTGATATACCTATCCAGAGAATTGCGCGGCAGGCTTTGCCCATCCCCAAGCCTGATGATGAAAGTAGCTTATGCTTGATCTCAACAATATCTATATCGGCAAGATCGTAAAATCGAATAGCCATATCGATTATATCTGCCAGATCTACAATCGCGGTGAGACCGATCTGCAGCCGGAACCGTCCGACTACACCTTTGGGACCTTTGTCGGCATCGAATTGGAACCCAACAACGGGGCAACACCCGCTGGCTTGCCCAACGCGAATAAGCTGATCGGCATCATCTACAACACCCTGTTGCTCAACCCAGACTTTGGGAACTTGGGGCCGCGGCTTAGTTCAAATGCAGAGCTGGCCATCTTTTCGCCCGACTATTTGTCGGAAACGGCCACCTTGGTAGGGATTCTCACCGTCGGCTGGTGCGATACGGCAGGCAATTATCATCAGGGAGTGCCTGCTGTGTCCGCGACGGTCAACAATTTTGTCCACCGCCTCGATGACCAAGATCTGCTGGCGTTTCATGGGGATGAGCAACGTGGACCGCGGCTGCGTTATGCACCGATCTTGCTGGGCCAGAACAATCCACTCTTGCCCCCCCTATTGATTGCGGTGATTGACCGACTGAATCTGCTCTTTCCCAATCACACTCGCCAACTGGCGATTATGCGCAATAACCTGGCGTGGAAGAGCATTGTCCAACCGGCAGGGTGATCGGAGTTCATGATGGAAATTTCTACATCCTTTCTCGCCCCGAAATATGGCGAGGGCTGCTTCGCTGACTTGCCAGCTTTGATCAGCCACTGCCTGACCGGCACACAGAGCGAGCTCCCTGCGTCCGCCGCGCAATGGGGCGATCTCTTGCAGCGCTACGACAATGTCGTATTGGTTTTACTCGATGCCTTTGGCTGGCGCTTTTTTGAACAATTCGCTGAGCATAGCCCATTTCTGAATGCATTTGTGCAGCACGGCAAGGTCTTACGTTGGACTTCGCAATTCCCGTCCACGACCACAGCCCACATCACTTGTCTCAACACCGGTTTAACGCCAGGTCAAAGTGCGCTCTTTGAATGGCAATTTTATGAGCCCACTCTAGACGCGATGATCGAGCCGCTGACCTTTGCCTGGGCGGGCGACAAGGCCGAAACCATGCGTCAAGCGGGCGTGAACCCGGCGACGATTTATCCGATCGGGCACTATCCGCAACAACTACTGGCCGCCGGGGTCCAGCCGATCATCTATCAGCCTCGCGAGTTTATGCCGACGACTTACTCGGGGTGGATGTTACGCGATCTGCCCACGCGCGGTTATGCGACCCTGCCGGAAGGTTTGAGCAACCTGAGTTACGAGCTGGCACAACCAGCCTCCTCACCCCGCTATTTCTTTTTTTACGCGGGTAATGTGGATGCCATCGGCCACTATTACGGACCAACGTCGCCCCATTTCAACGCCGAAGCGGCGACGACGCTCTTTGCCCTGCACACAGGCCTGCTCGAGCCGTTGCAACGCATGGCTCGTAACACGCTGCTGATCTTCACGGCGGATCACGGCATGGTCGAGACCGATCCACGGACCGCGATCTATCTGAATACAGACCCGGCCTTTGCTGGGATTGAACGCTTCTTGCGCCGCGATCGCCAGGGCAACTTGCTCACGCCGGGTGGTTCGGCCCGTGATGTCTTTCTCTACATCAACGAGGGCTTGGTGGCAGAAGCCCAAGCCTTTTTGGCCGAGCGCTTAGCAGGTAAAGCCGTGGTTTGGACAACCCAATCGCTGATCGAGCAGGGGTACTTTGGTCCGCCGCCGCTGGCACCGAACTTTATGGCCCGGGTGGGCGATCTGGTGGTGCTGCCTGCTGCTGGCGAATCGGTCTGGTGGTATGAGCAAGATCGCTTCGAACAGAAATTTTATGGTCACCACGGTGGGTTGACACCGCAGGAGATGGAGATCCCGCTGGGGTTGTTACGCTTATGAATGCAACTTGTATCGGTACCGTCAAAGGGCCGGGCGAAACACCACACGAATTTACCTTTATCGCGCCCGACCCCGACCGACGCGTCAAACATGGTGAATTTGTCTATTACCTCGCCCACGTGGATGGCGAGGAGCGCCAGATCATCGGGCGGGTGACGGGGCGCGAGTCCGTCAAACTCTTCCCCGACAGCTTCATGGCCGACCCGACCGTACCACCGCGCCAAGTGGCCGAGTTGCTCGGCTACGACAGCGACGAGAACGAGCTGTTTGAAATCACCGTCGCGGTCTTGGGCTATCACAGTGTGGCGTTGGGGGATTTTATCAACCCGCGCGTGCCGCCGGTTGGTGGATCGCCCATCTACATTGCCAGCGATGAGCAGTTGACCGAGGTGTTAAGCAAGCGCAAAGTTGGTGAGCGCGGCAGTGCCCATCTGGGGAGCTTGCTCAGCCGCGCGCCCG
>CAZMRA010000030.1:0-30132 GCA_964568485.1 uncultured Caldilineaceae bacterium
AACCATAAACGTGGCTGTTCCATATTAGATCGCCTGTAAATAGAGTGGCTGCAGGCTGGCGAGATCATCTTGAACGCCAGCGGCCAATTGCTGTGCCGCCAAATGTGCCAGTTGCCCAGCGCGCCGCCCACTGCTGAGCGCATCGATCACAACGACGTGGGGCAAGTTCGCTACAGCAGCCGCCAAAGCCTCATCCAATTCACCCACCAACCATACTTTGCGCTCATCCGTCGCCAGCACCGCGGCAAATTCACTCGCATCGCCCGCTGCATGTTCCGCTGCAGTAGGACGGTGTAGCGGTTGATCCGTTGCCCAGAAACACCAGTTGTAGCGTCCGCGCCCCGCTTGCAGATAAGCACAAACGCGCGGCGTATCACTGGCCGCGGCAATTGGCAACCAGGGACCCGCTGTCACAGCCAAGGTGGGCAGCCCGATCACCGCTGGCGTGGTGGGCAGACCGAGCCCAATGCCTTTGGCTGCGCTGATCGCAATCCGCACACCGGTAAAGCTGCCGGGACCGGTCGTCACAGCCAGCGCACTGATCTGATCGGGCGTGCGCCCCAATTGCCGCACGAGATATTCGGCGCTCACCAGCAGATCTTGCGTATGGCGGCGGGCTGCTTGCCAAGTATATTCGGCGAGCAATTGGGTATTTTCTCGATCATAAAGGGCCACAGAAGCCGTGGCGGTAGCGGTATCGAGTGCAAGTAACATGATAAGTCCAAAATTCCGAGTTCAAGAGCAACGTTTCTAGTCGAGTTGGCTGGATTATAACAGGCCATCCAGTTGGAGGCGAACGTTCTGCGCTGGCAAACAAGAATTGACGAAGCCTTGACTTGTCAGTAGGATGGCCGGAGATACCTTCAATCAATCAACCATGAGGATCAGCAATGTCGGTTCTTTTATTAGGGGCGCACATGTCGATCGCCGGTGGCGTCAGCCGCGGGTTGGATCGGGCAGCGTCCGTGGGTAGTAATGCGGTACAGGTGTTTACCAAAAATAATCGCCAATGGGCCAGCGGCCCCGTTGATGCAGACGATTTGGCGCGCTGGCACGAACAGATGCCCTTGTTGGGGATCGAGTATGCTGTCAGCCATGCGAGTTATTTGATCAACCTAGCCAGCCCCAAGTCTGACATCTGGCAGCGCAGTGTCCAAGCGCATGCGAATGAATTGCGCCGGGCCCACGTGTACGGCATTCGCCATGTCGTACTGCATCCCGGTTCGCACACGGGCAGTGGCGAGGCCAACGGCATTGCCCGTATTGCCGAAGCGCTCAACCAGATCCACGCCGAGACGCCCGAAGCCGCCGATACCCTCACCTTGCTCGAGTTAATGGCTGGGCAAGGCGCCACGATTGGGGCTACCTTTGCTCAATTGCGCCAGATTATCGAGCAAGTCGAAGCCAAGGACCGGGTGGCGGTCTGTGTGGATACCTGTCATGCCTTTGCAGCTGGCTACGATGTGCGCAGTGCGGCCGGTTACGCTGCCATGGTCGACGAGATCGATGGCGAGCTCGGGCTCCAGCTGGTGAAGTGTTGGCATGTCAACGATAGCAAGGGCGGCCTCGGCAGCCGGCTGGATCGCCACACGCACATCGGCGAGGGCATGATCGGCCTGGATGGCTTCCGCTATCTGCTGAATGATGCACGCTGGGCCGGGATTGCCATGCTCCTAGAAACCCCGAAAGAGGATGATCTGGTCGAGGATGTCCGGAATCTCACCCAGCTGTGCAACTTGGTCGAAGATCCGGCCCGCTTGCCGCCGGGATTATCCACCAACAACGCTGCACAGTGAAGATGCCCAGAGCAAATGCTCCAGCAGTAAGTGCTCCCCAGACAACGTACCCAGCTAAGATCGAAGGCAGCAGCGTCCAGCCTGCGCGTACGGCGGCAAAGACGATTACCAGCCAAATGAATGATGGGATCAGCCCGACCAACAACGAGCGAATAAATTGCACCATGGCCGTTTGATCGACGCCCGGTGTGCCAACCACAATCCACAAGGCCAGGACCATATTGATGGGCATCGTCGCCAAGATGGCCGACAAGGTGCGCGAACGTTCTCGCAGGACCGCTACCAACAAAATAATGATAATCGACGTAATGACCGGCAGTGACTTTTGTAGTGTCACAAACAACCCTTTCTAAGTTTTGAGGGCTTACGCAAACCCAGCTGAAACCACGGACTGGCGAGTTCCGCTCCCCTGAGCTTGCTAGAGGCGCTGCGTAAGCATTTTCCAAACCCCATGCTCTTCAGGAGGAGCCATTTCGATGTCACTCACAACCGCTCAGCGTACCGCACTTTATCACATTGGCGAAAATATTGACCGCCTCATCACCGTTGATATCACCTCTCGTGGTGTGATAGATCCGCTCTATCGCGCCGCTCGCGCTGCCCAAGATGGTCCGCTGGTTGCCCTTGCGACCCAAGCGCTCTATGAACGGGTCAAGCCGAACGATGTGGTGATCCTCGCCACGGGCATGCCGGTGGGTCCTTTGCAGACTGGCGAACAGGATGGCCCGGTGGGGATTGCCACACTGGCCCGCTCGTTGGTCTTGGGGCTCAAAGCCAACCCGGTGATCCTGACCGAACCGACCAATGTCGAGATCATCAGCGCGGCAGTGCGGGCCGCGGGGCTATTTGTCTATGATCTCGAATCGTCGTTGCAGCACCCGACCGCCGCATGTGTGATGCCCTTTCCTATCGACCCGGTGGAGGCTGCCCAGGCCAGCGAAACGCTACTCCAGACACTGCGTCCAGCCGCCTTGCTGACCAGTGAGCGAGCTGGTGCCAACGAACATGGCGAGTATCATGCAGCTTTGGGGCGCAGCTTAACCCAGTGGAGTTCGAAAATCGATATCCTGTTTGAGCAAGCCAAAGCCGCGGGCATCTTGACCATTGGTGTGGGCGATGGCGGCAATGAGCTGGGCTGCGGGATGATCCGCGAGGCGGTGCTCGAGGCGGTTCCCAATGGCCGGGAATGCAAATGTCCGTGTGGCGGTTCGGTGGTGCCACGGTTTGTGCCCGATATTTTGATCATCGCGGCGATTTCGAATTGGGGTACTTATGGCATCGAGGCCTGTCTCTCGGCATTGACCGGGCGGAAGGAAGTGCTGCACGACCGCCAGATCGACTTACGGGTGCATGTGGCCTGTGCGGCGGCAGGGGCGCATAACGATGGCCCGCTGCTATTGGATCCAGGCACCGACGCCGTGGATGCCAATTATCACGGTCATCTGCTGGATCTGCTGGCCTTGCTGGTCGAGAACGGGGCCGATATCGGGGGCGTATATCGCCGCGACAAGTGGCCCTGGCTGGATCGGTAATTGATCAACCTGAGAATCGAGGGTTTTATACCCTCGATTTTTTCATAACCCCTTGACACGCCGTCACTTACATGTTATTATCTTGAAAAGTAACACCCCCCCCCCAGGGGGGATGGGAGGTCAAATGGGTGAGCGAAAAGATGAAGTAGTGCGTCGACTTAAAAGTGTAGCTGGGCACCTGCGCGGTGTTGAAAAGATGGTGGAGGAAGATGCCTATTGCATCGACGTCATCAACCAGATTCAAGCCATTCAGGCCGCCCTGAACAAAGTGAGCTTGCTGGTGCTCGACGATCACCTGCACAGCTGTGTGATCACCGCAATCCGCGGGGATGATGCAGCAGAACGCGAGCGGATGTTGGGCGAACTTTCGGCTGTCTTTGAGAAAACAAGCAAGTTATAGTCTAAGCAACCTCTCAATCAGAAAGGAATGACCATGAATACCTTAACCGTTAAGGCTCCAAACATTTCGTGTGGCCATTGTGTCAATACTGTGCAGACCGAAGTGTCGGATCTCGAGGGTGTGGTGAACGTCGTTGCTGACGCCCAAACCAAAGTAGTGACCATCACCTATGACGCGCCGGCGAATGAAGCGCAGATCAAAGATCTGCTCAGCGAGATTGGCTATCCCGCCGAAGCTGCGTAATCGGCTGGATGGTGATGCGTGAACGGTGGGCGAGCTGCTGCACCGTTCACGGTAGGGGGAATTATGACGACCAAACAGATCACGCTTCCCGTTACCGGGATGACGTGCGCCAATTGTGCGGCGACGATCGAGCGCAATCTAAAAAAATTACCCAGCGCGACCGATGTTTCCGTTAACTTGGCGTCTGAACGAGCCTCGTTGACCTTTGACCCGGAGCAACTCGACGAAGCCGCGATCATCGCTCGCATTGCGCGGGCTGGTTATGGTGTCGCGATGGGTGAAGCAGTCTGGCCCGTGCCAGGGCTCGCCAGCCAGGCCGCCGCTGAGCAATTGAGCAACGCCCTGAAGCGGCAACCTGGGGTCGTCGAAGTGACTGCACAGCTCGCACCAGCTACGGTGACGATTCAATACATCCCGACGCTGGTGAGCCAGCACGAATTGCGCTCGGTGATTACCGAGGCGGGGTTTGAGGCGCAGGTTGCCGAAGGCGAGCTCGAAGATGTCGAGCGCGTGGCTCGCCAGCGGGAGATTGACCGGCAGCGCCACCTGTTGCAGATTGGCTTGGTGCTGACCGTACCGCTGTTTGTGCTGTCGATGGCACGCGACTTTGGGCTGCTCGACCGCTTCTTTGGCGGGACACCCGGCATGTTGCACGTGATGCCCGGCATGGCCGCGACCATGGTTGCACCCTGGTTTAACTGGCTGCTATTGGTATTGGCGACGCCCGTGCAATTCTATGTCGGTTGGCAATATTATGTTGGTGCCTACAAAGCATTGCGCAATGGGGCGGCCAACATGGATGTGCTGATCGCTCTTGGCACGACCGTCACCTATTTCTACAGCATCGCGGTATTGATTGCGCTCAGTTTGGGCACCAATGCGCTGGGCGACCATGTTTATTTTGAAACTGCTGCGGTGATCATTGTCTTGGTGGTGTTGGGCAAATATCTCGAAGCCCGGGCCAAAGGTGCCACTTCCGCGGCCATCAAGCAGTTGATGGGCTTGCGCGCCAAGACCGCCCGCGTGGTCCGCAACGGCGTGGAGCAAGATGTGCCCGTGGATGACGTGCGCATCGCCGACATTGTGATCGTACGTCCCGGTGAGAAAATCCCGGTTGATGGTGTAGTGATCGAAGGGCGCTCGAGCGTCGACGAATCGATGTTGACCGGCGAATCGTTGCCCGTCACCAAGACTGTGGGTTCGCCCGTGGTGGGTGCGACGATCAACAAGCAGGGGCTGCTCAAGATCGAAGCGACCAAAGTCGGCAAAGAGACCGCGCTGGCGCAGATCATCCGCTTGGTCGAAGAGGCGCAGGGCAGCAAAGCGCCCATCCAACAACTGGCGGATCGCGTTTCTGCCATCTTTGTGCCGGTTGTGATCGGCATTGCGCTGCTCACCTTTATTGGGTGGCTTGTGTATGGCGGTGGCTTTACCACGGCGCTGATCAATATGGTGGCAGTCTTGGTGATTGCCTGCCCCTGCGCCTTGGGCTTGGCGACGCCGACGGCGATCATGGTAGGCACGGGCAAGGGCGCTGAACGCGGCTTGCTCTTCAAATCCAGCGAGGCATTGGAGCGCGCCGGAACCATCCGCACCGTGGTGCTGGACAAAACCGGCACCATCACCTTGGGGCGCCCGACGGTGACCGATATTGTGTCGGCCGCCAGCAACTTGACCGAGTCGGAACTGTTGCGGATCGTGGCTTCGGCTGAGAAAGGCAGCGAGCATCCACTGGCTGAGGCCGTGGTGAATGCAGCGCAAGAACAAGGTTTGGACTTGGGCGAGCTGCAGGCCTTTCAGGCGGTGGTGGGGCAAGGCATCAACGCCAATGTGGATGGCTCTGAAGTGTTGGTCGGCAATCTGCGCATGATGCAGAAGTTGGGGGTTCATCTCAATGGGTTGGGCTCGGAGATTGATCGCTTGCAAGCCGAAGCCAAAACCGCGCTGATCACCGCCATTAATGGCGAAGCGGCCGGGGTGATTGCCGTGGCCGACACGCTGAAAGATGGCTCGGTCGAAGCGATTGCTGAAATGCACCGCTTGGGGCTGGAAGTGATCATGCTGACCGGCGACAATCAACAAACGGCCGCGGCAATCGGCAAAGCGGCGGGTGTCGACCGCATCATCGCAGAAGTCTTGCCCGGTGATAAAGCCGCCACGATCAAGCAGTTGCAAGAAGAAGGCAAGTTGGTGGCGATGGTAGGCGATGGCGTGAATGATGCCCCAGCGCTGGCCCAGGCGGATGTCGGCATTGCGATTGGTACCGGCACCGATGTGGCCATGGCGGCGGCTCCGGTCACGTTGATGAGTGGTGATCTGCGCGGGGTGCCGCGGGCCATCACGCTTTCGCAATCGACGCTGCGCACGATCAAGCAGAATCTCTTCTGGGCGTTTTTCTACAACGTCCTGCTGATTCCGGCGGCGGCGTTGGGCTATCTCGTGCCGATGTTGGCTGCTGGGGCGATGGCCTTCAGCTCGATCTTTGTCATCTCCAATTCGCTGCGCTTGCGCCGTGTGAAGCTGTAACTACCATCCTGTGTGGTGGAAAGCGCATAATCTGCTCTAGTTTGAGTGGATTATGCGCTTTTTTGATTGGGGTAAACTACCGCACACGGTTGAGCATTGATTTTGTGCACTGTTGCAACCACCGCGGCTGGGGTATACTATAAGGGCCTATCCCATGGCCCCAGAATATTTCTCTGTCATTCCAACCATAAACAAAGCTACCCTGTCTTTGACGGGTACGAGCGAAACAAAGAGGATGAGGAAAATGGCAAAGATCAACAAATGTATCGAATTGCTGGCGGCGGGTCAGCCGATCTACGCAACGCACCCCTCGGCTTTGAGCTATGAAGCCGGCGTGAAGGATGCCAAAACCTGGGCAGACATGCTGCTCATCGATTTTGAGCACCGGCCATTCGACACAGTCGGGTTGACCAACTACATGCGCGGGTTGAAAGATGGCGGCCCGACCGCAAGCGGCCATCTGACGCCAACGGTGGTCTGCACCTTGCCATCGAACGCAACTTGCCCCGAGGAAGTGCTCTATAACGCCTGGCAGGCCCGCCATGTGTTGACTGCGGGCGTGCATGGTATTCTCCATACCCATACGCGCACGGCCGAAGCGGTGAAGGCCTTTGTGCAGATTACCCGCTATCCATTCCAAGAGATGGGTCGTGATATCATCGGAGAAGGGCTGCGCGGGGCAGGCGGTCAGTGGCCAGCCTGTGACATCTGGGGCCTTTCCGCGGCTGAGTATGCCAAAGTGGCCGATCCCTGGCCGTTGAATCCGAACGGTGAATTACTTCTCGGCTTGAAGATTGAAGATCGCCACTGTGTGGCCAACGTAGATGCCATCGCTGAGGTGCCGGGCATTGGCTTTGCGGAATGGGGCCCCGGTGATATGGGCATGTCCTTCGGCGAGCCGGATGCACATGACCCGCCGTATCCTGAGGTCATGAATGAAGCGCGCACGAAAATCAAGAACGCGCTGGATAAGCAAAATATCGCCTTTTATTCGAGTTGGGCCGACCCCAGCATGACCATGGAGCAACGCGTCGATTTCTTGATCGATACCCTCGGGGTGCGGATGATGGGCGCCCCCAACAAGGAATGGGCCGATTACGGGCGCAAGAAGACCAATCGCACCATGCCCGTATAGTTTTTGCTGTCGCTTGGATGATGCCAGGCTCTCGAAGCAGCCTGGCATCATTTGAACAAAATCCTCTACGCTAGTTTGCCTTGTTTGACATCCCCATAGCTGACCAGTTGAATCCCGCGGGCGGCGATAATCTCCAGCACACGCGAATCGGTCCACGCCTCCACGACGCCCTGCCGATCCTCTGCGACATTCTCATAGCCAGGGTGATGGATCGCTCGGGTTTCCGGATGGTCATAGGCTGGGTGATCCACAAAGATCCAGCGGCCGGGCGTCAAAGTCTCCAGATTTTGGCGCAAAGTTTGCACCTTTTCCTGGGGCGAAAGCGCTTGGTTATTGTCGCCAAAGCCGCGAAAACGTTCAAAGCCGTGGGCGGAGAGATCAATGAGTAGATCATATTCTTGGGCGAGGCGCTCGACAATGCCTTTAAATTTAGGGTCATCGCGCAACATCCCCATGTGGTTGGTCATGTGGCTGACCCAGGGAATATGTTTGCGGATCAGCTCGATCTGCGCGCGAAATTCTTGCTCGACGTCCTCCGGTGTCCACGCGCATTCTTCAAACACGGGCTCATCGGGATAGCCGTCACGCTTCCGATAGCGGGTGTAAAAGAATCCATCTTCGTTGACAATACTCTTGGCGCCAGAAATGGGCCGCCACTTGAAGTTATCCCATTCGCTGGTCATCGTGAGGTGGACGCCAACATCATATTCCGGGTTGGCTTGGAGCAGCCGCACCGCCTCGGGGAACCACGGGCAGGGCGCCATCAACTCCACAGAGCGACAAATGCCCTGGTTGAAGACATCGATGCAGGCCAAGTTGGCCGCATGCGAGAAACCGATATCATCGGCGCGCACCAGCAGATAAATCGCTTGCTGAGTCATCGATTTATGAGCCTTTCATTTCATGGTTTGGGCCAGAAAAGTTCGCACAGCATCCATATAAAGCGCAAATTGTTCGCGCCGGATGTTGTGGCCAGCCCCTGGGATATGAACAACTTGCAGTTGGGGCACCAAAGCTTTCATTTCTTCGGCGCGCTCTTTCGTGACGCCGCCACCCCGTTCTGGATCGGCATATAACAAGAGCGCCGGGCAGGTGATGCTCCGGAGGATCTGATCCCAGTCGAGCTCTGCTGTCTCAGGCCGATTGAGGGCATTGAGGTTGAAGCGTAGTTTGGCGTCGGCCCAGGGGCTGAGTTCAGCCTCGGACCAAGTCGGTGTGGCCTTGCGCGCATGCTCCAGCAATTCTGCGTGGCTTTTGCTCTGCAAGTCGAGGATGCGCTCGCGCCATTGTTGCAGCCGGGCTTGGGATTCGGCATTATTTCCCGTCATCAGATTGCGCGCGGCACTGTCCTCAATCAAGATGGCGCCAGGGAGATCGGGATAGAGTCCGCCCAATGCCATGGCAGTGGAGCCACCCATGGAGTGGCCAAGCACAGCCGGTTTGTGCAGCCCCAGGGCGTTGATCACCCCAGCGAGGTCGGCAGCCATGGTGCTGGGCGTATAGCCTTGTTCTGGGGCATCGGAGCGTCCATGTCCCCGCGCATCGACCATGATCAGATCGTACTCGGCTTCCAATGCCTCGGCAACGGGCGTCCAACATAAGCCGTCGTCGGAGAAGCCATGTGCCAGCACAACCGGGGGCTTATCGCCGCCGGTGCGCGTATAGTAGAACTGGAGGCCATTCGCTGCTACCTTGTCCGCATGCCACTTGCTCATCGCTCTGCTCCTTGTTTGGTTGATGGGATTGAATTTGAGTGGGAACTACTGGCGCACCTATGGTGCTTGAGCCAATTGCCGATCGGCTCAGTGCGGCGCGCGTCCGCTCCTTCCTGGGTGTGAATCAACGAGTTGTGTTGGGAAATGGTGCATGTATCGGCGTGGATTTGTGTCTCGGTAGCTGCCAGCCGGGCGCATGATCCCACCTACATTCCGCCAAACATTAAGTAGGCTTGGCGGCCATCAGTATGCTGTTAAGCGTACTACTCATTTTGCAGCAACTCATACCCAGCCCTGGCCCAGGCATTAAAGCCGCCATCCAATTCATAGATATTGGTGTAGCCTTGTTCCACCAGTTCTTTGGCCGCTTGGGTACTCATGCTGCCACTGCGACAATAGAGCACAATCGGTGCATCTTTGTTGGGGAGTGCGTCCAATTGCGCGCTGATTTCATTGTAGGGCAGAAAGAGATCGGTCTCCGGCAGTTCACCCTCGTAGGGAATATGCACATTGACCAGCGTAAAGTTTTTGTCCGGCAAGAGGCTCGCCAGTGCTTCGACGCTGATGTCGGTGAATCCATCCGCATTGGGAGCAACATCTGGCAAGAGTGAAGTGCTGGCAGGTGTTGGCAAAGATGAATCACTCGGCGCATCTAGCGGCGAAAGTGGGGAGAGGGGCGAGACTGCCGCAGCCGTGGCTGTGGGCGCAATGGTGGCTGTGCTGGTGGGGGACACCACAGTTGGGGTTGGATCGCCCCCGCCACAAGCAGCGATGAAGCCAATCAAGAGACACAACCCAATCCATAAGGCGATGCGGTTATTCACAAGCTTGCTCCTCACAGCGTGAACTAGGATACGCTCGCTCCCCAAACCGACCAAGCCAACAACAATTGACCGAGATAATAGGCAATGTGAGCGACAGTATCCCCTTGCCGCCAGGGTGTGCGGAAATTGGTCCAGACCAATACCGAGTTGGCAAGCACAATTAATAGGATGCCGAGCAGGCCAAATCCAGCCCAGCGGGTCAGGGTTTGGGACCACAAGGTCAACGCTTGCCAAGTCACCAACCCGAGCAACACCCCGATCCCAACGAGCGACCATTGCAGTTCGCGTAGTTGTTGTCGATCCAATTGCCAAAAGAGTAGCCCGCCGTAGATAGGGATCAACAGCCCCCACGGCGAGGGCCAGCCCCCGCTTCCTGGGTCACCAAAGGCCAAGAGATAGACAAAATAGGTGATCAACAGCAGCCCCTGGCTCACCGCAGCCGGCGTGCGGAGCAGGGTGCGCATCCCCTCGGCAAGGATCGCCAGCAGCAAACCGAGCACGATTCCAGCCTTGTAGAGCGGTGAGACTGGCAGCGGCGCCAGCAGGGCGATCAGCATGATCAGCACCAGACCGAGTGTCCCGTACAAGCCCGGGTTGGGCGGAACCCGAAACAGCGTCGGCCAGAGCGCCAACCCGATGCTGATCAACGTTGCTACCGATAAGAACAAGCCTAGGTAAAGGTGCATGAGCTTTCGCCGAGAAGGGGAAAGAGGTAGAGAAGCGGCGCTGCACGACGCAAGCGCCGCCCGATAACAATTCCGTCTACGAACGTTGATTAGTTCGCTTCGTATAGATCCGAAATCAGCACGCGTGCGCCATCGGCTGCGGCAGAGCGATAAGCCGCGTCGAGCAGTTCAACTGTGCGCCAGCCGGCCTCGACGGGAGAGCCATTGGACGCCTGTCCAAGTGCGACATCCACCAAGTTTTGCGAGGTAGCCATGCGTGGATAGCGCTCTTCTGCGGGTACTTCGAAGATCTCTGGTTCGCTCCCGCTGCGGAACAGCCGCACCGTCCCGCTGATCACATTCATGTCGAGCGACCCCTTTTCGCAATAGACCTGCAGGTCAACCATGCCGCCACCGGGGGTAGCTTGGTTGCCGGTGCTGCTGACCACACCCAGTGGGATGCCCGTGTCCGACGTTGGAGCAAATTCAACCAAGATCGCATCGACCAGATCCACCGGCAGTCCATGATTGTTCATCAAGGCATGGACGCGTTTTGGCTGCAAGCCGGTCACGAAGAACATCAAGCCAGCCGCGTGGGTCACTTGGAGATGGCCCTGGCCACCACCGGAAAGGTGGGGTTGGCTGTAGACACTGCCCGGCCCATGCACGGGATAGGCATCGGCACGCCGCGAGGAGCCATCATCGCCTCGGAAGAGGTTGATCACATTCGAGGCCATAAAGCAATTGACCATCTGAATGGCCCCCAGCTCGCCTGATTGGATGACTTGGCGAACGTGGTTGACATGCTTAGTGAAATGATAGGGGTAGCCCATGATGATCTCTACCCCGCGCGCAGCGGCCAGGTCGATCAACGCCTTGGCATCGCGTGCATAAAGCGTGAGCGGTTTTTCGATCATCACATGAACGCCGGCGTCCAAACAGGCTTGGGCCAAGGCGAAATGGCTGGCATGGTTGGTGGCAATCACCGCACCATCCAGATCTTCGTTTTGTAGCATGGTCTGCACATCGGTGTATCGCTTCTCAATGTGATACGCCTCGGCGGCCGCGTCCAGCTTGTCGGCGTTGCTGTCGCATAATACAATTTCAGCTACACCCGGGTGGGTTTGTAAGGCGGGTAAATGGGTATAAGTCGCCCACCAGCCTGTGCCGACAACGGCAATTTTTGCCTTTGTTTTCATCCTCAAATCCTCAAAGTTTTTGCGCGACAAAGAGTCCTGTCGCTTTATGAATAGTAAAGACACCATTGTGAGCGCGTAAAGTTTGCGCCACATGTTGTGCCAATGCTGAATGTTGTGCCGGAGTCAGCTCAATGGCGGAGCTGACATAGGCAACCAGCGGCTCAACTTCAGTGATGGCTAGGTTGCTGTCAAACAGGCGCTGCTCGATCCGATCAAAATAGGGCATGAGCCAATCGGCCCCATTTTCCAACGTAAAACTGAGGCGTACCTTGTGCAGCGGCAGTTGCTGATCAAAATCATGCAATAGCTGATGCAATTCGCTCATGTGTTGCTGGCCGTTGGTGGCTGCGAACAATCTCCCGCCCCGTTTGAGGACACGGCGAATTTCGGAGAGCCCCAGCGGCAGATCCGCCACATGATAGAGCATGTGGTTGGCGATCACCACGTCGAAACGCTCGTCAACAAAAGGTAGCTGTTGCACGTCGCATTGTTCAAAGTGGATGGCGTGTGTGCTTTCACCCAAGTTTTGGCCGGCCTGCGCCAACATGCCGGCCGATTGATCGGCCAGGGTCAGCGACCATTCTGCGGGCAAGCGATCTAGATTTTCTTGCCATAATTTGCCCGTACCGCAACCGATCTCTAGGATGTGGCCACGCGCTGGCACAACCAACTGATCAAATACCCAGCGCATCCATGGGTAGGCATTGGTGCTAAACCGCTCGTGCAGCAGGTAGCGGGCATCAAAATTGGCTGATGTTTTATATTGATCTGTCACATAGGAAGAATGATTCATAGGACACCTAGCCCTCGGGTTCGCAAAGGCTCATCCACGCTCCGCTCATTATACATCCGCAGTGGAATTCGTACAGAATCTGCGCCTCGGACTACACCGCGCTGCGCTGGCCGAACCAAAACCTTCAAACGAGTAGACAAAGGAGCAACCTCATGCAGATCAGGCAGATTGGAATTGCGGGCGGTGTTGGGGCAGGTCCGCAGAAGCTGCGTCAACTTGCCACAGCACTCACATTTTTTCAAGTAGAAGGCTTTTCATTGGTTGAAATTAGTGTGACCAACTTGGGTTTAATTTTACATGGGGAATTGCGACAACGCGAAGTGCAGGAATTCGTGGCCATCTTGCGTGACTTCGATCTACGCTATACCTTGCACGCGCCGAATCGCCTCAATCTGGCTTATGATCAGCGGCCCGCACTCTGCCAGCAGATCATGCGTGGACTGATCGAGCTCTGTCGCGTCGCCGCAATCGATCGCTTGGTCTACCACAGTGGCTTGCAGGCATTGGATGAGGTTCGGTATGGTGTGCGGCGGGCTTTATTGTCGGACGAAGAATTGCGGGCTGGTGCCGAACGCGAGGTGGCGGCCTTGCGTTCACTGGCCCCCTTGGCTGCCGACGCTGGGGTGGTCATCGGCATGGAGAATGGTGATCCCCATCTGTGGGAGCACAATCTGTTGGCGCAATTTGGCCTGCAGCGTGCTGCCCTTTTGCAGCACCATGCGCGGCTACACCCCGGGCCGATTGTCGCCCAGCTGGCCGCAATCGATCACCCCAATATCCGCATGACGTTGGATCTCGCTCATCTCTACCTTGCGGCCAATGACCTCGGCTTTGATTATCTGGCAGCGATTGCCGAAGCCGCACCGTGGGTGTGCCATCTTCATGTCAATGATAACTTTGGCTTGTTGGATCGAGGGTTCGATTCTGAAGGCGAACGCTGGGCCTTTGGCGAGGCAGATCTGCACCTGCCGCCGGGGTGGGGAGCCATTCCCTATGCGGAGGCCTTTCGGCAACTGCCGCATTACAGCGGGGACATCATCTTGGAGATCAAAGCAGGCTTTCTGGATTATGCTGTGGAGGGACGACAAACGATCGAGCAGGTTTTGGCGGGCGTATGAAGAGTAGCAAGAGGCTGGTCAATAAAATAGTTCCCCCAGGGAGACCGGGTACCCAGCTTTGGGTCCATGCTCGGTCTTCCTGGGGGAAGTTACAGTCATTATTTATGGAGTTATAGGGAACCATACGAGAATAGCTTATTAGTTTACTACCTAATTAATCGTTACAGAGCGCAAAATCCTTCGCCCCAATTTTATAACTTTGTAAATTTCGTCGTTTGCGCGCAGAAATTTGTCCCTGAACACACCATTCTTCGCAAGCGGCCACGATTTGTTCTGCTTAAATATCCTGTCTTGGCCAAAAAAAATGCGCAGGGATGGTTTCCCGTTTCGCCGTCGCTGATTACCCCGCAATTCCTTTTGATTTGCATTCTCTACTTTTGGGTGCTATAGTTCGCCTACCGCCTTCATGATTGCAAATCACGTGGTCGCTCCCCCGAAATTGTTTTGGGATAGCCCAACGCACCAAGCATAGTTCCTAGTTCAATCGCGCTCAGTCAACACGTTCCGAACTCCCAACCAAACAATTTTGATTGTTGGTTTGTGTTTGACTGACTCACTTTGACGCCTGGGACTCGTGATTGGCCAAGATCGTGTTCTTGGCGGCAACAACCACCATACCATCAAGACCAACGTACCAAAAAGCTAACGAGGACTGAGGGAGGACTCAAGTGGATGCTATAAGAGCGCGTTTTTTGCGTGCATTCTCGCTGGTTGGCGTCGCTGCTATGATTCTAGTCGCCTGTGCAGCGCCAGCTGCTGCACCTGGGCCCGCTGAATCAACGGGTGGCACGGAAGCCGCAGCCAGTGGCAGTGGGGATCTGATCTTGCGGCTGGATCAATCAGCCCGCATTCCTGCCCCTGATATTTGGAATCCGTACATCCCCGGTACCTTCATTCTGCAAGGGATGAACCAGAACATGATGGAGCCTCTGTTCATGTTGAACTATGAAACAGGCGAAATCGATGGCTGGTTGGCCGAGAGTTTCTCTGCCAATGAAACCCAGGATGAATGGACCATCGTGTTGCGTCAGGGCACCGAGTGGAGCGATGGCCAGCCTTTGACCGCTGATGATGTAGTCTTTACGATTGAGATGTTGAAAGAGTATGCCCCGCAGTTGAACTGGTCGGGCGCAGTCGAGCGCTGGGTAGAATCGGTCGAGGCGGTGGATGATCGCACCATTCGCTTCGTGCTGACCGCGTCCAATCCACGTTTCGTCATGGAGAACTTGGCGGGCACCACCTCACAGGCAATCGTGCCGCTGCCCAAGCACATCTGGGAAGGGGTAGATCCGGTCACCTTCCGTAACGAATTTGACGCCGAAACGGGCGCGCCGATCTTTAGCGGTCCGTACCGGGTGTTGCGCTTCTCGGAGACCGAATTCATCTACCAGCGCAACGATGATTGGTGGGGCGCCAAGACTGGCACCTTCAACCTGCCCGCACCGCTCGAAATCCATCGTGTTTGGCACCCCTCGCAAGAGACCATCAATCAATTGATGTTGTCGAACCAACTCGATATTGGCGCAGGCACCATCGGGTTGAGCCAAATGCAGCAGATGCAGGAGCAGAACCCCAATTTGATCTCGTGGAATTCGGAGCCGCCATACGCTTGGCGCGACCCTTGCACCCGTATGTTCACAGTGAATCATACCGTTGCCCCGTGGGATAAGAAAGAGATGCGCTGGGCGTTGAGCTATGCCTTCAACCGCCAGCAATTGGTGGATGTGGTCTGGGAAGGCACCAGTGTTCCCGCTGGCTTCATCTTCCCCGATTATCCGGCCATGCAGCCCTATTTGGACGCGATCCAAGACATCATTGCGCCGATCATGGAATATAGCCCAGAGAAATCGCGCGAGTTGATCGAGGGTCAGGGGTATACGCTGGATGGCTCTGGCAAATATGTGGCTGCCGATGGCACACCGTTGACAATCGATGTGGTGGCCCCACCCTTTATGGAGCCCGTCGCCACCATGGTCGTTCAGCAGTTGAATGATGTCGGCATCGATGCTGTTTTGCGCATCATCGAGTGGGGTATCTTCCGCGAACAGACCGGTCGTGGCCAGTTCGAAGGCGCCACCGACTGGAGCGGTTGTGGTAGCGTGATCGAGCCCTGGTTCGGGATGAATCGCTATCACAAGAGCTGGGTGCGCCCGGTGGGTGAAGCTGGTACCGAATATGTGGATAACACCAGCAATGCGGGACGCTGGGTCAACGATGAATATTCTGCCCTGGTCGATGAGATGGGCAGCTTGCCGCTCGGTGATCCGCAAGTGACCGACCTGATGGTCCAGGCTGTCGAGATCTGGGCCGATGAGTTGCCCGCCATTCCTCTGGCCCAACAGCCCGCGCTGATCATCTTCAACACTGCCAACTGGACCGGCTGGCCAACGGCTGAGAACAACTACATTCAGCCGCCGTCACACTGGCAACACTTCCTCCGAGTGCTGACCGAGCTGCAACCAGTCCAGTAAGCGCAGGAATAATGATCTGTTGTTTTTGGATGTAAAGAAGTGAAGGAGGGTAGGTAGACAGGCTGCTACATCAGGTGTGCTTGTCTACCCACCTCCTTGTTCGGTTTTCCCCTTGGCAGCGGTTGTGACATGCAGCGTTGTCAACAAAGTTTATCTACTTGCTTGCTTCGTACCCAAAGAAGGGAATGTAGTACCTTGCGTGGAGTTACGCTTAGCTATTTCCTAAGACGCTTGGGGATGTTTATCTTTGTGGTCTTTGTCGCTACCAGCGTCAATTTTTTGATCCCGCGCTTGGCACCGGGGAACCCGATCGGCGCGATTACTTCACGCATGGCCCAAGCCAGTGCCGGGATCGAGAACGGCGAGGCAATGTTTGAGGCTTATCGTGAACGTTTTGGTCTCAACGAGCCGCTCTATATTCAATACCTAAACTACTTGAAGAATACGCTGCAATTGGATTTGGGCTTCTCGCTTTCGGCATACCCTGCCCAGGTCTGGGAGATCATCCGGCCTTCGATTGCTTGGACGCTCGGCTTGGTCACCATCTCGGTGATTATCACCTTCATCTTGGGGGTGGTTGCTGGCGCGTTACTAGCTTGGAAACATACCCCGTTCACCGTCAAGCTCTTTATCCCCGTGACGATGATCTTTGCGGCGTTGCCCTATTATCTGCTGGCGCTGCTCTTGCTCTTTGCGCTGGCCTACAACACCCGTGTCTTCCCAATGAGTGGCGCCTATGCAAGCACGATCACACCAGGGCCCACGCTCGCCTATTGGACGAATGTGGCCTATCACGCCGTCTTGCCTGCGCTGTCGATCATCCTTTCGAGCCTGGGCTTTTGGGCGCTTAATATGCGGGGGTTGATGGTCAATACCATTGGCGAAGATTATATGCTCTTGGCCGAAGCCAAGGGCCTGAAAAAAGCGCGTATTCTCTGGTGGTATGCCGTGCGTAATGCTATCCCCTCGCAATTGACCCAATTGGCCATTACCCTGGGGCATGTGGTTTCGGGGGCCATCTTGGTTGAGATCATCTTTGCCTATCCGGGGCTGGGTTATATGCTCTACATGGCCATTACCAACAGTGACTACACCGTGATTCAAGGCATTACCTTTATTCTCTCGGTGTCGGTGGGCTTGGCCGTCTTGATCGTCGATCTTCTTTACCCGCGCTTAGATCCGCGCGTCAATTATGTGAGCGAAAATTCGGGGTGATATTCATGAGTACAGCAACCATTCGTCGAGTTACCCCCCAGCGTTCTGGTTTTTCGCTACGCCAAGTGGTCTCAGCCTTGTTCAACTTTTTTCGCGAGAATGGGCTCTTTACGTTGGGATTGTCGCTGTTGCTGGGCCTGCTGCTCTTTGGATTGATCGGTTCGTTGTGGGTCGATCCGAAACAGGCCGAGATGGGGGCCGCCCCACTCAACCAGCCGCCCTCCTGGGAGTACCCCTTGGGCACTGAGGGGTTTGGTCGCAATGTCTTTACGTTGATGGTGTTGGGCATCCCCAACACCTTTAAGATTGGCCTCTTGGCCGGTGGCGTCGGTGTGATGATCGGCGTGGTGATCGGCCTGTTGGCTGGCTACTACAAAGGCGTGCCGGATGTGATCTTCAGCAGCTTGGCCGATGTGATGTTGGTCATCCCCGCACTGGCGATTTTGATCACTGTGTCGGCGTATGTCCGTACCATGACGGTGGAGTTGATGGCGATCATCGTCGGGCTGTTGGCTTGGCCACTCCCCGCACGTGTGGTCCGGGCGCAAGTCCTGAGTCTACGCGAGCGCCTCTTTGTCCAAGTGGCTCGGCTTTCGGGCCAGAGTGATGGCGAGATCCTCTTTGTGCAAATTTTACCCAATCTCCTCTCCTATTTGGCTGCTGCCTTTGTGGGCTCGGTGAGTAGTGGCATCCTGGCTGCCGTCGGGCTGGAGGTGCTTGGTCTTGGTCCGCAATTGGTGCCGACCGTGGGCCGGACGCTCTATCAAGCCTTTTCGCGCTCGGCAATGGGGCGCGGGATGTGGTGGTGGTGGGGACCGCCGGTGGTTATCCTGGCGATCATTTTTATCGGCCTCTTTTTGATGAGCATCTCGTTGGATAAATATGCCAATCCCCGTTTGAAGGGGGCGATGCGTGGATAACCAGTGCCCGGTGCAGCACCTGACGCCACGGGTTGATGTTGGCAACCAAACAACCAAATTGGGCAGCGCCTGTTTGTTGAGAATCACATGGTAAGCGACGTACAAGTCCAATCAATTGAGGGTACGAATGGCACTGGCGGCACGAATGCCCCCAAAGTGCTCGAAGTCAAAAATTTGCGCGTGAACTATCGTACGCCGCGCGGGGCGGTGAAGGCCGTCAATGGTGTGAGCTTTTTCCTGCGGGCTGGTGAACGTTTAGGGCTGGTCGGTGAATCTGGTTCGGGCAAAACAACCACCGCGCTGAGTCTGATGCGCTTGATCCAAGAACCGGCGGTCATTGAAGGGGGCGAGGTGTTGTTGACCGGCACCGATCTGTTGCGCCTTTCGGAAGAAGAGATGCGCCGAGCGCGCTTCGCCGATATCTCGTTGATCCCACAGGGCGCGATGAATTCGCTCAACCCAATGATGAAGATCGGCGAACAATTGCGCGATACGATCCGCGCCCACATCAAGGATCAATCCAAAGCAGAATTGGATGCGAAGATCCAAGCGGTGTTGGCCTCGGTCGATCTGCAAGAGAATGTCATGGAAGCCTATCCGCACGAGTTGAGCGGCGGCATGAAACAGCGGGTCTGCATTGCCATGGGCATTTTGTTGCGCCCCAAAGTGATCATCGCCGACGAGCCGACCAGCGCATTGGATGTGGTGGTCCAGCGGCAAGTGATGGAGACCCTGGGCCGCGTACAAAAACAACTCGGCGCAGCAGTGATCTTGGTGGGCCACGACATGGGGCTGATGGCGCAATTTGTGGATCGAATCGGGGTGATGTATGGGGGCAAATTGGTCGAAGTTGGCCCCGTGCGCGACATGTTCAAAGAACCGTTGCACCCCTATACCCAGCTGTTGATCGGCAGCTTGCCCACTTTAAATTCCAAAGCCATGTTCAAGGGCATCCCCGGCTTGACACCTTCGCTGCTCTCGCCGCCACCAGGTTGTATGTTTCATCCGCGTTGCCCCAAAGTGATGCAGCATTGTTCCGTCCACATACCACCCTTGACCGAAATCAAACCAGAACGGTGGGTCGCTTGCCACCTTTATGATGGGAGTTTGGCGTAATGCAGCTTTTGGCAGCGCAAAATGTGAGTAAAGTCTTTGGCGGCGGGCTACTGAGCAAGCGGCGCATGGTAGCGGTGGATGAGATCTCCCTGACCATCAACGCCGACAAGCCGACCATCACCGCAATTGCGGGTGAAAGCGGGAGCGGCAAAACCACCCTGGCCCGCTTGTTATTAGGTGTGATCCAGCCGACCACTGGTTCGATCCGCTTTCAGGGGCAAGATCTCGCCAAAATGGACAAGCAGGCACGTAAGGAGTTTCGTCGCCAAGTTCAGGCCATTTTTCAAGATCCTTACGAGGCCTACAATCCATTTTATAAGGTCGACCAGGTGCTCACTTTGCCGGTGCGCAAGTTTGGCTTGGCCAATTCGCGTGAAGAAGAGCAGCAGCGCATCGAAGAGTGTTTGCAGATGGCGGGTCTCCGCCCGGAAGATACGCTGGGTCGCTATCCGCATCAGCTCAGCGGTGGGCAGCGGCAGCGCATTATGGTGGCGCGTGCCCTGTTGCTCAACCCCAAAGTGATCTTGGCCGATGAGCCCGTTTCGATGGTCGATGCTTCGTTGCGGGCGACGATTCTGGAGAGCTTGATGCGGGTCAAGCGGGATTTGGGGATCTCGCTGGTCTACATCACGCATGATCTGACGACGGCCTACCAGATCAGCGAGAATATTTATGTGCTCTACCGCGGTTCGGTGGCGGAAATGGGCAGTGTCGAGCAGGTGATCAAAGATCCGCAACACCCCTACACGCGCCTGCTAGTCAGTTCGATTCCCTTGCCGGACCCGGATGTGCGTTGGGGCGAAGAGGGGGATCTCGAACGCAAGGCGGCAGCCACTGCTGCTGCGCCGACACAGGGCTGCAAATTTGCTAATCGCTGTCCCTTTGTCATGGCTGAGTGCCGTGAGAAACATCCCCCGCTCTACAAGACCAACCCCGATCGCGCCGTGGCTTGTTATCTCTACAAAGATGCCGAGCAGGTGGACGGTCAAACCATGGCCGAGACATTGGCGCAGTAAACGAGCCATAACCAGGGCGACCGCTGGTCCCACGCCGTTGGTCGCCCTGCTGGGGCTTTATCTCCCATTCAATTGCTGGCGCAGCAACCCCTTCACGATAAATAACACCAAAAATGACGTGGCCAGCAGGATGGCTGCAAGCGTCAAGGCGATATTAAGATCCAGCTCAAAGCCGATGTAAATGGCCAAGGGCATGGTTTGGGTGCGACCAGGGAAATTACCCGCAAAGATGATCGTCGCGCCAAATTCGCCCAGTGCCCGCGCCCAAGTCATGACCGCGCCACCGAAGAGGACCGGCCACGCCAATGGCGCGGTGATGTAGCGGAAGATGCGCCATCCGCTGGCGCCGTCGATGGCTGCTGCCTGTTCGAGATCCCGTTCCACGCCGGCAAAGCCAGTAATCGCAGCTTTGATGTAAAAGGGCGCAGCGACAAAGATCTGCGCCAAGATGACCGCGGTCTGGCTGAAGGCCAAGTTGATCCCCAAAGCTGTCAGGTAAGCGCCGATCCAGCCGCGGCGGCCAAAGGTGATGAGCAAGGCAATGCCGGCCACCGAGGGCGGCAAAACCATGGGCAGATCCAGCAGGGTGTCGATGAGGGCGCGGCCCCGAAAGGATTGTCGCGCCAGCAAATAGGCTAAGGGCGTCCCACAGAGGAGCGTCACGCAGGTGCTGACTGCGGTCGTGGTCAGGCTGAGGCTAATTGCTTGGGCAACTTGGCGGTTGGTGAGATTCTCGAAGAAGATAGCTGGCTCGATGCGGGCGATCAACGCCACCAATGGCAACACCAAAAAGAGCAACATAGGTAATGCCAACAGCCAAAGCCAGTGCGCGGTGCGATTTGTGGTTTTGGGGCGGGCCTGCTGCTTCGCCGATGGTGGCAGCGTCAAATCCATCGCTGATCCCTGTTGTCGATTCAATGTAGAGGCAGAGGCCACAGCGATTGCTTGTCGCTGCTGAGGTTGCTCTCCTGGGCATCTATTATAGCTAGGAATGCTGTAGTTGGCTTAATTCACCTCGCAGTATCCGGAGTTCAGACGGCGTCACGGCATTGATCCACTGGCGGCGAGAAAGCCGTGACGCTCTAGCACTTGTTGACCCGCCGCGCTCAGGACATAATCCACAAATTGTTGGGCATACATCAGCTGGGGGCTGTCGGCCACTGCGGCAATCGGGTAAGTGGCAATCGTGTTGAGCTGGTCGGGGATCTGGATCTGCGCGACGTCGGTAGCTGCGCCCACATCCGACGTGTAGACAATGCCAGCGTCCGCTTCGCCCAACGCCACTTTGGTCAGCACCGCACGCACATTTTCTTCATAAGAGACCACATTCGCCAGGACGGCCTCTTTATATCCTGCGCCCAACGCTTCATCGGCAGCAGCTTTGTCCAGAAAATCCAGCGCATATTGCCCGACCGGCACCTCCGCCGTGGCAAGGATGAGCTGCACACCAGGGTTCGCCAAACTTTGCAGATCGGTCAGTCCGGCTGGATTGTCGCTGGGGGTGATGACCACCAGGCGATTACGTGCAAAGGTGCGTTGTGTGCCGGTGATAATCCGCCCACCTTCGATCACGACATTCATTTGAGTGGCATTGGCCGAGGCAAAAACATCCGCCGGCGCCCCTTCGTTGATCTGCGTGGCAAGTTGATTGGAGCCCGCAAAGTTAAAGTTGATCTCGACATGGGGATGGGCCGCGACAAAATTGTCGCCGATTTCACGAAAGGCATCGGTCAGCGAGGCGGCAGCAAACACCGTGAGCGTAATCGGTTCTCCGCTTGTGGCTGCTGGCGACGGCGCAGCGACTGGGGCACAACCGGGCAACATCATGCCAATGGCAAACCAGAGCAATTGGTGCAAGAAGCGCTGCATAGGCTCCCTTTCTTGGGTAGACACGAACAAGCATTGCCTGATTGTATGCGGAGATGTGCTTGGCGTACCAGTTTGGCGGCCTCAAAACCATCAAGACGTTGATGCAGCACCAGTCAACGCACCTGGCTCGCCGGAATAGTGGGTCATTAGGCCGCGGCGCGCTCTGAGCGGATCCGGCGGCGCGCCTCTGACACTCGTTCACCCACATTTTCCCCGGGCTCGGCAGTGACTTCCAGCCGCTCGACCCATTTCACGCTGGTGAAACAAGCTGCCCCGCTCATGGCTAATCGCCACGGCGCGCCATGTTCAACTGGTAAGGGCTGATGATTCAAGGTGTCGGCGAGTAGCGCGTGTTCTGCCTCGGCCAAGGAGATGGGGACCACATAGTTGCCAGCGTGCACCCGCACGTAGGCAGCGGCGGGCAGCGGACCGGCCAACTGCAACACGTCGTTGATGCGTGGTCCTGCCCAATGTTGTTGCGGCGTGACCCAGTGCTCTTCGCAGTAAAAGTCTTCGTGAAAACTGTGCCTGGGCAAATGAGCCAACTCTGCCGGGGTGAGTGTGCAGGGCTGGGCAACGAGCCCCTCGATGCGTAGGGTGGGCTTGCTTGCTTGTTGGCTGGCTTGTCGAGGCACATGATGGACAGGCAAATGGGGATGGATATTCATGAGGATCTCCTATTCGGCAGATGACTTCACGGCAGGGACGACCTTCAGCTTGGACTTTGACCATAATCTCTGCCTTATCATATGCTGAATTACTGATTTAATCAATATATAATTTATGTAATGCCAATAAATAACAGCTTCCCTGATTGTGCTGGTAATCTGTCGATTCTCTTTATGGTTAAAAATGGGTTTAACTAATAAAGGGAAACGGAAGAGGGCTCTAGGCTGCTGAAGAAGGGGCGCCTCGGGGCTTGCTGCCCACCGGTGGTGGTAGGTCACTCGTGCTCGTCGAACAGTTTGACAGGCTAGTAAGCCTTTGGCATGATGGGCCGGTGTGAATGTATACCAAAGAAGCTGTCAGTTGGAACCGCATCAAAAACCAACGCTATGCCCCGTCGCAAAGAACCCTTAACGCTTGAATATGCCTTGCTTGGCTTTTTGCGGGCTGGCCCTGCCCATGCCTACGAGATCCACCAGCGCTTGGCGCAGACCGAAGTGGTTGGCTTGGTCTGGCACCTCAAACAGCGACAATTGTATGCGCTGCTTGAACGGCTCGAAGCAGAAGGCTATATCAAAGGCACGACCGAACCTCAAGGGAATCGCCCGCCTCGTCGAGTCTTGGCCCTGACAGCGAGCGGGGAGGCTCGCTTCCAACAATGGTTAAGCCAGCCGGTAGATCATGGGCGCGACTTTCGCCAGGAGTTTATGGCCAAACTCTATTTTGCTCATCTCCAAGGCGCAGCCAGGGTAAACACGTTGATCGAGCAGCAGCGCCAAGTCTGCCAGCAGCAGCTGAGCGTCTTTCAGCGTCAGCTGGCTACCATCCCCCCAGAGCGCCCACTCGACCGGCTGGTATGGCAATTCCGGCAAGATCAAATGGTCATGATTCTGGCCTGGTTAGAAACTTGTAGAGCCTTGCTAACGCTCTGAACGCTTGCCCCATCATCGACTCACCCCTTCACACCCGTAATCACAACGCCTTGGATGAAGAGGCGCTGTGCGAGAAAGAAGACGATCAGCATCGGCAATAAGGCTAAGGTGGCGGCGGCCATCATTAGCGCAAAGTTGGCATACTGTTCGCTGCGGAAGGTGGCAATCCCCATGGCCACGGGGAACTTGTTCTGGCTCTGCAGATAGATCAGCGGATAGAGCAGATCGTTCCAATAATAAAAGAAGGAGAAGATCGCCACGGTGATCAATGCGGGGCGTGCCAGGGGCAGGAAAATTCGCCAGTAGATCCCCAAGGATGAGCAGCCGTCAATCCGGGCAGCATCTTCCAGCTCGATGGGGATGCCGAGGAAAAATTGACGCAACAAAAAGGTATAAAATGGTTGCGCAAAATAGGCCGGTACCAGAATCGGCAGGTAGGTATCGAGCCAACCAAGCCACTTAAAGAGCATAAAATGGGGAATCATCGTTACCCAAGCGGGCACCATCAATGTGCTCAGCATCACCAGGAAGAGCACATTACGGCCCGGGAAGCGCATCCGCGCAAAGCTGTAGGCCGCCAGCGAGCTGCCCAACAAATTCCCAATAATCGCAACGATGCTGATGTAGGCACTGTTATAGAGGTAACGCGCAAAGGGTACGTTCTTAAAGACGTCGACATAGTTACTCCACACCAATTCGCTGGGAATCCAGCGGATCGGGTAGACGTATACCTCATCCAGCGGCTTCAAACTGGTGCTCACCATCCAGACGAGCGGGATCATTAAGACCACGGTACCAGCCAACAGGAGGGCGTAGATCATAACTAACGACAGTTGGCGCTGCTGGCGCATGCCCATGCCTGTGCGTATCGCACTGTGCTGGTACTGAGGTGCAGTGGATACGTTCTTCATGTTGATTCTGCCTTTTCACCTGCATAATAGACCCACCGTCGCGCGGAGCTAAAGACCAGCGCCGTCAATAACATGATCACCAGGAATAAGACCCAGGCTAAGGCTGAGGCATATCCAAGTCGTAGCGAACGGAAGGTCGTGTAATAAATATTCAGGCTGAAGAAATAGGTGCCATAATTGGGGCCACCTTGGGTCATGATGTAGGCGGTGGTAAAGATCTGGAAGGTGGCAATCAGGCCGGTGACCAGGTTAAAGAAGAGCGTGGGGGTCATCAAGGGAATGGTAATTGACCAGAAGCGGCGCCACCCATTGGCCCCATCAATATCAGCGGCTTCGTATAGCTCTGTGGGGATCGACTGTAGCCCAGCTAGGTAGATGATCATACTCCCGCCGACGCCCCACAACCCCATAATGATGAAGGCGACTAGCACCCATCTAGAATTATTGAGCCAGGCGATCGGTTCAACCCCAAAGAGACCAATTAGGCTGTTGAGTACCCCATATTCACGGTGGAAAACGAATTGCCAAAGCACCGCCACGGCCACGCCAGTCATCACCGAAGGTAAATAGTAGATGGTGCGGAACAAGGTGATGCCCGGAACCTTTTGGTTCATCAGCATGGCAATGCCAAAGCCAAAGACCAACCCCAAGGGCAAGAAGCCCGCTGCATACAGCACCGTCACTTTGAATGATTGCCAGAAGAGCGGATCATCCGTGAACATGCGCTGAAAATTTTCCAGGCCGATCCATTGGGGGGAAGCAGCGCCTCGGTAATTGGTGAACCCCAAATAGAGCGATGCTAACAATGGGCCAAATTGAAAAGCCAAGAAACCAACCAACCAGGGTAAGAGGAAGATGTACCCTTCAAATGCCTCGCGGCGAGCAAGTTTTGTACGCGGGAATGCCATAACCCCAGCCTCTCGAATTGGGTGAGCAGGTGATTGGGGCGTTATCACAATGCCCCAATCACCTTTCTTTACCAACTGACGCTGCGCAGGTACGCTCTTGCGTAGCGTGAGCTCCCAAATTCGCCTTTATATACCCGACTGGGCGATGATGCCGTTGATCTCTTCTTGGAATTGGGCCAACGTAGCACCGACATCCGTGCTCCCTTCGCCACCGTTGAGCAAGGGGACAATGCGGTTACTCCAGGCTACGTCAAAATCTTTCCAATAGAGCGGGAAGGGATGCGCCCAAGCATCGGCCATCTGCTCGGCGAAGATTTCTACATTCTTCGGCGGCAAGTCTGAACGGCTGGCTGCGTCATTCCACGCCTGGACTGAGGATTGGCGGCCTGGAATGCTGCGTACTGGTTCGGAGATCAGCAGGTTGGTCGATTCGGTACTGGTCAGGTGAACATTAAATAGCCAAGCCTCTTCCACGGCTGCGGAATTGCTGCCAATACCCCAGGCGCCGCCTGCAGCAGAGATAGCACGTCGACCCGTGCTGCCTTTGGGGAAGTAGGTTACGTCAAAGACAAATTGGTCGCCCACACTTTCGCGGCGGCCTTGGGTTGCCCATGAACCTTCAAAGGCCATGGCCACGAGCCCGCTGGCGAAGGGATCCACACCCTGCGGCAAGGCCCCCGCTTCGGGATAGATACCCGCGTCGCGCTGGGCGACAAAGAATTCGAACGTTTCGCGGTTCTGGGGCGAATCGATGATGCACTCTTTAAAATCTTCACTAAAGAGCGCACCGCCATTGGCATACAGAATGCCAATCCAGACCCATGACCAGGGCTGGACGGCCATCCCCCAGCGAGTGGTGGTATCGCCATCTTTGGTCACGAGTTGGGAGGCGACTTCGAACAGCTGCGTCCAGTCCCAGTCGCCAGTTGGTTCGGGAATGCCAGCTTCATCGAGGATGTCTTTGTTATAGACAATGCCGATATTCGAGAAGTCGTAGGGTAGGGCATAGAGATCACCTTCGTAGGTCATCTGCGCGACTTCTGCCGGCCAGAAATCCTCGACATCAATCTTGTCTCGATCGATGAAAGGCTGCAAGTTAACGGTCCATCCCAAACTGGCAAAGGGTACAACATCAAAGGTGCGCGTGTAGAAAACGTCGGGCAAACTGCCACCGACACCCTGGGTGTTGATCGAGTTATAATACTCGTCGCCATTGGGGATGTTGAGAATATCGATTTTGATATTCGGATTGGCATCCATAAAGTTTTGGGCCACCGTCTCAAAGTTCGGCATCTCGACCGAGCTATGATTGGTCACCCAGCGCAGGGTGGTGACATCCCCTGCTGGTGCACTTTCGCCGTCACTGCTCGCGGCTGGCTGTCCGCTGCCGACAGGTGCACAGGCAACGGCGGCCATTGTCAAACCGGAAACGCCAGCCAAACGCAAAAATTGGCGTCAGCTCAGACCTTCACGCAAGAACCCCGTATCCATTCAATTCCTCCTCAGGTTGAAAGAAGTAGTTTGCCATCGAGTAGACAGATCATTGCGATGGCAGCGCGCCGAGAGGGTCCGGTGATGCGCCGCCACGTCAATTACACAAAGGATTTTACTGAGGGATATCACTAGTTTGGCGATATCCCTCAGGCCATCGATTTGGGTTAGGAGCTTTTTTCTGTGTACTCAGTGGTTTAAGTGTATGTTACAACTTCAAATTAGTCGACATCCAGAATCCAACGTGCGGCCGGGGAGAGCCGTGCCGCAGTTTCTGGACGCAGATACTTCCGCTGGTCGGTTTGCTGCTTGAACTCACGAGCAATAAACGCCCCATGATAGACCCGGCGTGTGCGATTGGTGCTGTTATGGCGGCTGCCATGCCAAGCATGGCCATTAAAGACAGCCACCGAGCCGGCCGGAGCTTCGAGATAGATCTCCTGCGGATGGGGGGCGGTGAGATCTTCTAGCTGATCGCGCGGGCTGCCAGGCCAAAGATGGCTACCCGGTACGACGCGAGTGGCCCCATTCTCTTTGCTGAAGTCGTCCAGCATCCACATGGAGTTGATCACGCTGAAGGTGGTGAGTTCACCGCGCTCGCCACCCCAATCGGGGTGCAGAGACTGTTGGCCGTAGCCAGGTAGCGGATCATGGCCATTCAGCGAGTGTAACTTGAAGGGGCGGTTGATGATATGCCGAGCCGCCGCCAACACCAATGGATGGGTATAAATCCGGTCGAATACCTCGCCCTTGTTGACCAGATCAGCCAAGCGGCGGATACCCTTCATCTGGCTTACTTCGATGCCAGCTTGATCCCCCTCCTCGGCCATGAGTTGTTCAAATCGATTGCGCAATTCCTCCAACCAAACGGGATCAATCACATTGTGAAAGATGAGATAACCCTGTTCATCCAACTGCTTACGTTGTTGTTCGGTGAGTGTTTGGTCGGTCACTCCTAGCGCTTGCAGCGCTTCCTGCATATCCATACTTGCTCCTCTTATGCAGATGTTGAATTTGACACAGAAGTAGGCAAACTCATTCAAGTTCGAGTTTGCGAAGAGCGGACGCTATCTGATAGCGACAATGAGCGTATCTTGAAACCGCTGGGCCCTGCTGATCGGTTGAGGCAGCATAGGCGAGTCACCATTGAGCTGAGTGATTGGGTTGCAAATTTTAGGAAGGGCAAATTGACACAGGTAAAGAGCCTAGCACGAAACTATATCGTCGTCAAATGTTATTGCTGTATATTGGTTACTGCCTATTTTATACCCACACCCCATTTCGGAAGCCTGTTTGTTGCGCTACTAAGCACTAGGTATAATGAGATTCCCTATCCTTGACCCCACTTAAGGAATCCAGTATGTGTAATGCGGTTGGCAGTAAGCAGCACGTTGTGATTAATTACTGTTTGAGTAATGTGACCGCCGAGACGCGTCGCCAGTTGCGCGGCCTCGAACATGTGGTGGTCGAGGATTTTTGTCTCCAACGCTGTGGTGATTGTTTCGCTGGCCCATTTTTGTTGATTGATGGCCAGCTCGTCAGCGGAGAATCGCACGCCCAGCTCATCCACGAATTGTCAATAAGGAGCCAGCCCGTATGAATGTCTTATTCATCTCGATTGACAGCCTCAACCGCCATTTCCTCAAGGCCTATGGCCAGCCGATTGAATTGGATGTGCAGACGCCCAACTTGGACCGCTTTGCCCAGCGCGCGGCGATTTTTGATACTCATTACACAGGGAGTTTGCCCTGTATGCCGGCCCGGCGCGAATTTTTTGCGGGTATCCAAGAATTTCTCTGGCGGCCGTGGGGGCCCATCGAGCCATTTGATGTGACCGCGGCCCGCGCCGCGCGCATTGCCGGTGCAGTGACGCAACTTATCACCGACCACTATCACTTTTTCCAGCATGGGAGCCACGGTTATTACGAGGATTATCACGGCTTTGAGTTTATCCGTGGCCATGAGCTTGATGCATGGCAGACGGCCCCGCGCCAGCCTGACCCCGCCCTGTTGCGGCAGATCGGCGCGCGTGACCCGGACAGTCTGCAATTTATGAATCGGGCAGTCTATGCGCGGAATGTGGCCAGCTTTACGCGTGAAGAGGATTTCTTCGCCCCCAAGGTCTTCCAGGCTACCGCGGATTGGCTGGACCGCAACTACGAGCATCCCAAATGGTTCTGTGCGGTTGACAGTTTTGATGTCCACGAGCCCTTTCACTGCCCCGAACCCTACGCCTCCATGTACACCGACGAAGATCCGCGTGATCCTGAATTGATGAATTGGCCCTACTATGGACGGATTGAGGAGGGGCAGAGCAAGCTGAGTGAACGGCAAGTGGCCTTTGTGCGCTCCCAATTCGCTGGCAAAGTCACCATGGTGGATCGCTGGCTGGGCCATGTCTTCGAGCAGCTCGACCAGCACAAGCTATGGGACAATACCATGGTGATCATCACCGCGGACCATGGCCACTTCTTGGGCGATCACGGCTGGATGGGCAAACCCAACGCACCGCTGTACAACACCCTCTGCCACATCCCGCTGATGATCTGGCACCCCGATAGCCCCCACCAGGGACAACGGATCAGCGCGCTGACCGCAACGGTGGATATTTATGCCACCATGCTCGAAGCACTGGGCGCCGCGGTGCCCGGCCATGTGCATAGCCGCAGCT
>CAZMRA010000031.1:0-7768 GCA_964568485.1 uncultured Caldilineaceae bacterium
TTAGCGCCATTTTTATGCTATACTCTGCGCCGTTCAAATTCATGGCAAGATCCCGCCAGGGGAAGCGTTCTTTCCCACACGAGTTCAGGAGGCAGACGATTGTGGCAATTACGTGGCCGTGGGTAGCAAAACCAAAAGCAAGGATCCTTTGGTTGGATCTGGGTGACCTTGGCGATTTGGTCAATCCTTCCGGCCCACATGAACAGTGGCAGGATCATGGCTTGGGGTTATTGCGCACCATTATGCACCAACATGGCATCATGACTGACCTGGCCTCGACGCGTGCCGTAACTTCCTGGGAGCAGCTCGCCAAGCAGATCAAAGGCTACGAGATCTTGCTAATGAATGTGCGCAGCTACACTTTTCCAGTTGCCTACCGGGCGGCGAAGCTATTTAAGGAATTGAACCCCTCTGGGCTAGTGATGGCCGGCGGCATGCACGCCACCGTTGCCCTCGACGAAATGGAAGCCATCCCCGAGTTTGACAAAATTTGCCAGGGACCGGGCGAGAAGATCATCGTCGATCTAGTGAGCGATCCGGATTCATTCCCGCGTGTGGTTCAAGGCATCGGTGCGCGCTCGATGGCGGAATGGCCGATGATCGACCGCACCTTATGGCCCAAACCGGCCAGTTGGAAGACCAAGCGGCGTTTTAATTGGCCGCTTGAGCCCGAATGTGGCTGGGGCCCCGGCCCAGTCGTCACTTTGATGACGAGCCGCGTCTGTCCATGGCAATGTGTCTTCTGCAACGAAAATTCGTACATCCCCAACATGGGGCGGCGCCCCGTCGATGCTGTGATCGACGAGCTAAACTATTTGGATCGCAAGTATGGCGTCGGCTCGGTGGTCATTCATGACTCGATGTTTTTCCAAAACCCCAAATGGCTGCGTGAGTGGATTGAAAAATATCCTCGCAAAGCACGCAAAGTATGGCCATATTGGGCGGCAGGACGAGCTGATACAGTTCGCCAATGGCCGGATCTCTTCGAAGCTCTGATCAAAGAGACCAACTGGACGACTATCTCGATTGGCTTTGAATCAGGGAGTGATCGCATCTTGCGGCTTTTGAACAAAGAATGCACCGAAGAAGATAACTTTTTTGCCATTGATATGGTCAATCGATTGGGAGATGAATTGGAAGCGCAGGGACGGACTCCGCCCAAATTCTGGTCGAATATTATGTTGGGCATTCCAGGCGAAACCCACGAAGATGCCTTCAAGACCATGCGTATGCTGAAAAGCATGAAACGGGTCTTCCCGTCGATCTCATTTTATGCCCCCTATCCCGGTTCGGCATTGGGTAATCAATTGATCGCCGAAGGCAAGAGCCGCATGTCTAAAGATAACTATCATCGTTATCCCGACGACGAGAAGGTATACGGGGTCGATTATCAATGGTATCGCGAGTTGCTGGCCGGTAAATACGACGACGAGATCAATCGCGGCTTGCGCAACATGGCTGGTTATGGAGCCGAGCTCTATCAGGGTACGCTCGCCAAAGCCTAAAACCCAACGGCCTGACCTTCGCCTTAGGACAGAAATAACCATGAGCAGCTTTAGCAACCCTCACTACATGTATCTCTTTGCCCTTAAGAATGGCAAGAAAAAATTAGCCTATGGGCAATCACCCGAAGATGCACTAGACATTCTGCGCATCCGGCTCAGTGAAGATGAGATGGCGGAGATCCTAACCGATCAATACACCAAAATTTCACAGCGCGAGTTGCAGAAGTATGTGGCAGAGTTGGGGTGACGATGCGGCTAACAGCGGCGCATAAAGCCCTCTTGCTAGCCTTGATTGAAGGGCAGACGCTCAAAGTGCATCGCGAGGTGGATGGGGCCAAGTATTACCGGCTGCATCCATTGGATGGATCGCCACCCAGCGCAGTGGGTGGCCGCTTGGTGCAAGACTTGCTCGATAAGCGCTTGCTGGAGAGCAACATGAAGTTCCCAGCTGCAGTCTTTTTGTTAACCGCTCAGGGAGCACAAATTGCCACCACGCTCCGTCCGACCTCGACCCGGCCCATAGGACCCCGTTTGTTTGAGTCCTGAATAGCCAAGAAATATTAGGAAAAACTTCATAATAATTGACAAAACGCAACATTTGTGCTATTCTTTTTAGGAGTACTGAGGACAAAATCTGCTCGTTCGCCACAGAAAGAGTTTGTAATAAAAGCTCTGTAACTTCTGTGGTGGACAGGGAATCGAGCCGAGCTTAAATAGGTTGTAAAAAGAAAGCAGGCAGTCGGTGCACGCAGTTCGCAAGCATATCCTTGAAATCCTTAAAGAAAATGATGGGGCGACGGTTGCGGAGTTGGCTGACAAGCTAACGATGGCACCAGTTTCGGTGCGTCATCATTTGGATATCTTGCAAGGGGATGGGCTGATCTGTGTGGAACGGGTGCAGCGCAAAGGCTGTGTGGGGCGCCCCCAACAAGTTTATGAATTGACCGAAGAGGCGTTCGGATATTTCCCAAACAATTTTGCCGCTTTAGCCGGGAAGCTGGCCCATCAACTCAAACAGGTTTTGCCGCCGGAACAAGTGCCAAGTGCCTTCCGTTCTATGGCACAAGAGATCGCTAGTGAACTGGACGGAGCCGACAACACGCACGAGACTTTGCCCGAACACTTGACGAGGGTGGCAGAGTTTCTTACCGAACGAGGCTATTTGGCCCGCTGGGAACCGGTCTCGACCAATCCGGCGGATGGTTATCTCTTACACAAATGCAATTGTCCTTATGCCGGGGTCGCTGGTGAACACCCTGAGCTTTGCCTGATGGATCAGGCGCTGGTAGATGAACTACTTGGGCAGCCATGCCTACGACTACAATCCATGGCCGAGAATGCCCGATGTTGCACCTATCAAGTCCAAGAGTTGCCAACTGGTCGCAATGAGATTCCTCTGGTAGGGATCGGCGAGAAAGGCCCGAGTGGATTGTGAGTGGGCAAATTCAGCTTCATCATACATCGTATGGGTCAGTCAGCATTCCTGAACTCCCAACCGAGCTCGGCATTGAACCGGTACATGACAGCTTTGGTCGACGCATCAACTATTTGCGCATCAGCTTAACCGATGCATGTAATCTGCGTTGCGTCTATTGCATGCCAGAGGATATGCACTTTCGCCCACGCCACGAGTTGATGAGCGATGAAGAAGTGCTCTTTCTAGTCAAAGTGGGTGCGAGCCTAGGGGTGAACAAAGTCCGCTTGACGGGCGGCGAGCCTACGATCCGGCCCAATGTGGTCGAGATTGTGCGTGAGATCGCTCGTACTCCGGGCATTAAAGATGTGGCAATGACCACCAATGCGCTGTTGCTGCCCAAGTTGGCTAAGCCATTGGCCGATGCCGGGCTCAAGCGAGTGAATATTAGTATCGATTCACTCGATCCGGTGAAATTCCAGCAACTTACGCGTTGGGGGAGCCTCGACCAAGTATGGGCTGGTATCCGTGCCGCTGAAGAAGCTGGCTTAACACCCATCAAGCTAAACAGCGTCGTCGTGCGCAACTTTAATGATGGCGACGATATGATCGAGCTAGCGCGCTTGACCCTAGAGAATGATTGGGACGTGCGCTTCATCGAAATGATGCCGTTTGGTGAGATTACGGACTTCCAGCAGACCAATGTGGTGACGTATGAAGAAATGCGCCAGCGCATTGAAGCAGTGTTTGGGCCGTTGGAAGAGGCCAGCTACGATTTTGTGGACCCCAGCCGCCCCTTCCGCATTCAGGGCGCTATGGGCACGCTTGGGTTTATTAGCAGCGTTACCGAGCCATTTTGCCAGGGTTGTGGTCGAGTCCGGCTTACAGCGGATGGGAAATTACGGCTTTGCCTTTTGCGCGATGATGAGGTAGATTTATTGACGCCTTTGCGAGCAGGTGCTAGTTTTGAAGAAATTCGTGCCTTGATGCGCGATGGAGCCTACCACAAACCGTGGGGGCACACACTAGCACAAGGCGTTATCGCCGAAAAACGGGCGATGAATCAAATTGGCGGATAAATAACGACATAGCTTTGGCAACAAACAACAGTCGAGCATATTTTCATTCAAGGAGTCACTTTCCAATGATCACACTTACACCGAGTGCAGCTTCCAAACTTGGCGGCATTATGGATGAGAAGGGCGTGAAAGAAAGCCATGCACTGCGCGTCTTCGTCAAGGGCGGTGGTTGTGGTGGTATGCAATATGGCATGACCTTCGACGACAATGTCCGCGAAGATGATAACGTATGGGAGCAGCATGGCCTGCGCGTCGTCGTAGACGGTGTCAGCCTCTTCTACATAGACGGGGCCAACATCGATTATGTCGACAACCTGATGGGAGGCGGCTTCCACATCGACAATCCTCAAGCGACCAGCTCGTGTGGTTGTGGCAGTAGCTTCCGCACTTCCAAATCCCATACCGGCGAAGAGATGCCGGAAAGCTGCGGCCATCACTAATTCTGAATAGGCCCATCAACCTGGTTGATGCTTCTCATACCTGCATAAAGCCAATTTGGGCGAGGAGTCGCGACGCGCTCTTCGCCCAAATTGTTCTTGCGACGAGTTTGAGATTTACCAGCCCTATCCTTTCAGAGGCGAGCAACCAAAGCACGACATAGGCTGCGCTTGAACGAATTTCAGTAAAGGTAGTCTCGTCAGTGAGTCAACTTTCTGTCCAACCAGTGTAAGTTACAAAATGAAGGTTAGCTATGTCCAATCCTTATGGCGTCGCTGAACTCAGCGTACAAGAAGTAGAAAAAAAGCGACAGGCGGGCGAATCATTCGTCTGGCTGGATGTCCGCGAGCCGAATGAACTGCAAGCTGCTTATATTGATGATGAACGGGTTGTCGAATTGCCGATGAGCCGGTTATCCGCTTATCAGTTGGATGCTATCCCCGAAGAATTAGCGGAAAAAGACCAAGAAGTAGTCGTCTTTTGCCATTATGGGGGACGCAGTGCCCAAGTCGCAGCCTGGCTGAAGCAACAAGGCTGGACGAATGTCTTCAACATGACGGGGGGCATCGGCGCCTGGGCAGAAGAGATTGACCCCGAGGTTGGAACTTATTAACCCCCAATTTTTATGAAAACTTTTTGAATAATTTGGCTAGATGCCAAAGCCGTGATAGAATGCGCGGCGACTCTGGGTGTGGCCCTGTCTGCCTTCCACCCTACATCCGATTCGGAGGAAATATCATGCGTGTTGCGTTGATCAATCCGCGCTTTCGTCTACCCATCGATACTCGCACTGCCCCCCACCTGGGGTTGGCCTATTTGGCAGCGGTCAGTGAGCAGCGCGGCGATGAAGTAGTGATCTTTGATTGCGATGTTGAAACCGAGCCGGTCACTGAGTTTGTGCAGCGTTTCCGTCCTCACATCGTGGGGATCACGGCAAACACCCCCCAAGTGAAACAAGCCTGGCGTACGGCTAAACAGATAAAAGAAGTACACGACTGCCCGATTGTGTTAGGTGGTCCCCATGTCAGCGTCTTACCCGAAGAAAGCTGCGAAAAGCCCTATGTGGATATTGTGGCACGCGGCGAAGGTGAAGATACATGGGTCGATATCTGCAACCGGTTAGAGCGCTATTTGCAAGACCAGCCAAACTATCATGGCGATGCCTTTTTCCATCCAGAAAACGAGATCTTCCGCGACTGCTTAGGGATCACCTACAAAACCAGTGACGGGCAGATTCACAACAACCCAGATCGCCCCACCATTGCAGATCTCGATAGCTTGCCCTTTCCGGCGTACCATCTCTTCAAGATGGAGCGCTACACCAATTTGCAGCCGGCCACCGACCATATCGATGGCGCGCGCAGCTTCAGCATCATGACTAGCCGTGGGTGCCCCTATCGCTGTACCTTCTGCAGCCAGAGTATTATGCCGATCAAGTGGCGGAGCCGCAGCCCAGAAAGTGTGCTAGCTGAGTGGCGTCACTTAGTGGAAGATTTTGGGGCCCAGGAGATTGGCATTCTCGATGACAGCGCCAACATTCGCGTCAAGCGACTTGAAGAAATGGCGAACTTGATTATCGAGAACAATTTGAACCATGTTTCGTGGATCTTTGTGAATGGCATCCGCGCGAACTTGGCGAGCAAAGAGCTACTTGCTCTGCTCAAAAAAGCCGGCTTGAAGCGCACTGCATTTGGAGTTGAAACTGGCGACCCAGAGATCATGAAAACGATCGACAAAAAGATCGATATGGACACGATCCGCCAAGCCTTCAAGAACGCCAAAGAGGTAAACTTAGAGACCATTGGCTTCTTTATCATCGGCCTGCCGGGCGAGACTCGCGAATCGATGCAGAAAACCATCGACTTTGCGATTGAGCTTGACCCACTGATCGCCAATTTTTCGATGATGACCCCCTATCCGGGCACCAAAGTCTATGAGATCGTCAAGCGCCAAGGGCGTTTCTTGATCAACGACTGGGAAGATTATGTCTTCTTTGAGCAGCAAGCTCGCTACGAGATGGGTGAAATGACGGCCGAACTGGTCGAGGAGATGTACCGCAAGGCTTATCGTCAGTTTTATTTACGGCCATCACCAATCCTTCGCCGTCTGAAGACTAAAGATTTCTGGTTTAACCTGCCGCGCAATATGCGCATTGCTCTGCGGACGTTTCTCCCGAAGAAGGAAAAGACTGGTCTGCGCAAACAGATCGAGGCCGAAGGAGCCATTTAATATGCGGATTATTCTTGCCAGCCCCGAAGCCAAAGTCTGGAGTGAACGCAAACACATTCCCTTGGGGCTGGGCTATCTAGCCGCGGTCTTGCGCGAGGGCGGCCATGATGTAATGATTTACGATGCCGCCATTGAAGATGTGGACATCGACTATTATATCGATCAAGGTGAGACGCAGGGCAAACCCTATCACTTGATTGGCATTACCGCGACAACACCGCTGATTGGCGACGCCTGGGAAATGGCGCAGCTCGCCAAAAGTCGTGGCTTGTTCACTGTACTGGGTGGGCCGCATCTGACGATCATGCCCTTTGAGTCGCTCGAGTCCCCGCATGATCAATACGTCGATTACGTCTTCAAAGGTGAGGCCGAGTACAGCTTTTTGGAGCTAGTCAACACGCTGGAAGCTGGTCGCGAACCGGGGATTATCCCTGGCATCCACTTTAAGCGCAACGGCGAGGTGATCGCCAGCCCAGAGAGCCCGATGATCCCCGATCTGGATGCGCTGCCCTTTCCTGCCCACGACCTCTTCAAGATCGAACGCTATACCAATCTGCAACCACTGACCGATGGTCTGGATCGGAATGCACGCAGCTTCACCATCCTGACGAGCCGTGGCTGCCCATACAAGTGCACCTTCTGCTCCAAGCCGGTGACCGGTGATACGTGGCGGGCGCGCTCGGTCGAGAGTGTGGTGGCCGAATGGAAATGGCTCGTCAATGGTCTCGGTGCCACCGAGATCGGGGTGACTGATGACATTTGGAACCTAAAGTTACCCCGCGCCAAAGAACTTTGCCGCCGGTTGATCGAAGAAGGGTTGACGCATGTGCCCTGGGTAACAGTGCACGGCATGAAGGTCAATCACACCGATCTAGAACTCTTCCAGCTGATGAAAGCTGCTGGTTGCAAGCGCGTGGGCTTTGGTGTTGAAAATGGCGACGAGCAAATGTTGCGCAATGTGATCCGCAAAGGTCAGACACTGGATCAGGTGCGCGAAGCCTTTGCCAATGCCAAAGCAGCAGGCCTGCAGACCATGGGCTTCTTTATCTTCGGCATGCCTGGCGATACCGAAGAGACGATGGAAAAGACCATTCAGCTGGCGC
>CAZMRA010000031.1:7778-13225 GCA_964568485.1 uncultured Caldilineaceae bacterium
AAATTGGCGAACTTCATGTTGGCCGCACCCTTCCCCGGTACGGTGATGTACGACCAGATTAAAGAAGGGGGCGAGGTCTTCGCCGATAACTGGACAGATTTTGCCATTCACGAGCAGAAGGCCCGCTTTGTGATGCACGATGGCAAATATGATCCCAACCTAGTGATCAAAAAATGGCGCGAGGCCTATCGTCGTTTTTATCTCTATCGGCCCGAACGTGTGCTAGAAAAGATGATGTTCAAAGAGAACTGGACCAACATCCCTGGCACTTTGTCGCAGATCAAACGCTTCTTTATCGGCAATAAAGATCAGATGGCCCCAGCGGAAAAAACTACGCAAAATAAGGTTGCTGCGTAGTCCGGAATGGCAATTTGCAATCAGGATAGCCTGCCTTCCACCGCGTAAGGCAGGCTTTTTTGTGCGAGAAAATCATGCTCGGACTCATTCCAAAACTGCCACTTTACTGGATGTTTCGTACCTTTGGTTGGCCCAAAGTCAAACCATTTTCGGTTGTGATCAGCGTTTCGTTTCGCTGCAATAGTAAATGTCGCACTTGCGATGTCTGGCGCAAGCCCAATGACGATCTGACTGTAGAAGAGTGGGATAAGGTCTTTGCCCACCTTGGCGACGCGCCTTTTTACATGACCTTCACCGGCGGCGAGCCTTTTTTGCGTAAAGATCTAGATGATCTGGTAATCAGTGCGTACAAGCATTGCCGCCCCGAGGTGATCACGATTCCGACGAATGGGATGTTGACCGAGCGCGTGGTCGAAATGACGGCGCGCATGTGCCGCGAATGCCCCACCAGCAGCATCGGCATCAACCTGAGCTTGGATGGTGTAGGCGACGAGCACGACGACATTCGCGGCGTCGAAGGCAATTGGAAGCTGTCTCTCCAAACCTGGCAACAACTCAAAGCGCTTCAAAAAGAGCACAAAAATTTGGTGCTGACCGTGCATACGGTGGTCAGCCGCTTTAATGTGCATCGCTTCCGCGAGATTTACAGCGGGCTCAAGTTTTTGGAGCCGGATAGCTACATCACCGAAGTGGCAGAAGAGCGGGTCGAGCTGGATACGGTCGGGTGGGGCATCACCCCGCGGCCCGATGATTATGATCCGATTGCGGATTTTCTTAGCCTGCAAGCGCGGCAGGCGCCGGCCAAAGGAATTGCGCGCTTCACCCAAGCCTTCCGAGCGCAATATTATCAATTCGCCAAGCGGGTCCTGCGCGAGCGCGACCAAGTCATCCCCTGCTACGCAGGCTGGGCCAGCGCCCATATCGCACCGAATGGTGACTTGTGGAGTTGCTGCATCCGCGCCGAGGCAGTCGGCAATCTCCGCCAACACAACTACGACATCACCCCCATCTGGCGCAGCCAGGCCATGGAACAACTACGCGGCAGCATCAAACGCAAAGAGTGCGCCTGCCCCATGGCCAACGCCAATTACGCCAATATGCTGTTGCATCCGCCCACAGTCGCCAAAGTCGTGTTGGATGTGGTGAAGTAAAGCCGACTCAAGTGCCATGCCATGCTGCTAGCGGGTATTGCGGGGTTTGTGAGGTGCTGGCTCACCGTGGTCAAGCCACTGCCCACGTTGTGCTATAATTCCGCCATACCCATTTGTACAACCAATCATCCTCACCCAACTTGCACAGAGCGGAGGCAGTATGGCTTGGCAATTTGAACTTCTCCTCGAACCCAACGGCATCACCGAAGGTCCAGCCTGGGATGGTAGTGGGCTGCTCTTTACCCAGATCAATCAGAATCGTATCTTGCGTTATGATGGCAGCAGCGGGCAGATCAGTGTCTTTCGCACCGGCACCAACCGCGCCAATGGTCTGATGCTCGATCCGCAAGGGCGCTTGTATGCCTGCGAAGGCGGGACCCCCGGTCAGCCGGGTGGACGGCGGATTGTGCGTTACGAACCGGATGGCGGCGTCACGGTGATTGCGGATAACTACGAAGGGAAAAAACTCAACAGCCCCAACGACCTCACCATCGACCTGCAGGGGCGCATCTGGTTTACTGATCCCCGCTACGGCGATGACCGCAGTGATATGGAACTCGACCACGAATCGGTCTACCGGGCCGATCCGCAAGCGGATGGATCGTGGACAGTCACTCGCATGACCTACGACACCACGGCACCGAACGGGCTACTAATCTCCCCCGACCAAAAGACCTTGTATGTGGCGCAGAGCAAGTATGGCGAGGGCGAAAAGCGAGAGTTGCGCGCCTATCCCATCCTGGAAGATGGCACCTTGGGCGAGCATCAAGTGCTGCACAACTTTGCGCCACACCGCGGCATCGACGGCATGTGTCTCGACACGGAAGGCAACATCATCGCCACGGCGGGGTGGGAAGTCAGCGGCCCCGGCGGGATGATTTACGTCTTTGCACCCAATGGTCGCGTGCTGGAGACCCACCCCGTCCCCTGCAATCGCCCCACCAATTGTAGCTTTGGGGATGCGGATCTGCGCACGCTCTATGTCACGTCGATTGAAGGCCATTTGTTGCGAGCAAAGACCGAACGCCAGGGTCTGTTGCATTACCCCAAGCTTGGCTAGCTGGCAACTGCTTCATCTCTCAATATCTCAAAGCAATGGCATGAATTTCTAGGCTCGAGATTCAGCTAGATTTGCAGCGATATTGAGAGATTCGCCCTCAACTTGTCACAAACCGATCTGCTGGCTCGTCTAGATTGTAGGAAGTCAAATACTACAGTTAGAGGAGCTAGAAATGTCTACTTTGCCGATTCGCCAAGACAAAACAGAGATTGTGATTGTGGGAGGCGGTTTCGCCGGTGTAATGACTGCGCTGCGTTTGGCCCGACAGATTCGCCACCAGGCTGTCACGATTACCTTGGTAAACGCCCAGGATACTTTTGTCGAGCGGACTCGCTTGCATGAGGCAGCGACTGGGCAAACAGTGCCTGCGCCGAGCTTGTCGGCAATGCTAGCCCCGAGTGGCGTGCAGTTTGTGCGGGGATGGGTGACGGGTATTCAGCCCGAGGCGAAAACCGTCCAGATCGACACTCAGCAGGGTCAGCAAGCGTTGCATTATGATCGGTTAGTCTATGCGCTGGGTAGCTTCACCGCCATGGATCGGATTCCCGGCGCTACCGAATACGCGTTGCCCGTCGAACGCCATGCGGAGATCGTCCAGCAGCTAGCGCAGTTGCCTAACCAGGCGCGTGTCCTTGTACTCGGCAGTGGGTTGACTGGCCTGGAGCTCGCTACGGAGATTGCTGAAAGCCATCCCCACCTATCGGTCAACTTGGCCACGGGTGGCCAAGTTGGTGCAGATTTATCGCCGGCCGGTGAACGTTATCTGCGCACAACGTTGCGCGAATTGCAGATCCACTGCTATGAAGAGACGACAATCGCTCACCTTGAGGCTAACCAAGCAATCGCTGCCAGTGGCGAGACGATCCCCTTCTCGCTTTGCATTTACGCGGCTGGTTTTGCTGTCTCAGCGCTCGCCGAGCAAGCTGGCATTGCCGTAAACAGCCGCAAGCAGATCGTGGTGGATGCCTATTTGCGCTCCCGGTCCCACCCATCGATCTATGCAGTCGGTGATGCCGCTGCATTCGCTACCTCTGCGCCAATCAAGCTGCGGATGGCTTGTGCCACAGCGCTGCCCATGGCCGCTCATGCCGCAGACAATCTAGCGCGGGAATTAGGCGGTAAAGCGCTGAAACCGTTTCAGTTTGGTTATTTGGTCCGCTGTATCAGTTTGGGACGTCAGCGAGGGTTGTTGCAGTTTACCGATGCCCTTGATCAACCGCAGCAGCGGATCTTGACGGGCCGTTTGGGAGCCTGGGCCAAAATGGGCATTCTGTGGTTTGTGATGTGGACGTTACGCATGGAACGGCGCTACTCAGTTTACCGCTGGAGCCAAGCCCACTCAGCTCTGCCGGAAGCGTCACATCAGGTTGCGCAATGGCAGCAGCTCTCAACCAGACAGTAAAACAAATCTGCTCAGATCTCGCGCGCGTGGAGATTTGAGCAGATTTTCGGGGCATTTGTTCTCTATGCTCGCAACGTTTCAAACTTTACGACCCAAATTATTTGCTATTGCTTACCGGATGTTAGGCAGCGCCAGTGAAGCCGAAGATCTGTTACAAGAAGCATGGCTGCGCTTCCAGACCGTCGATGCTGCCAGCATCCGTTCGGCAGAGGCCTTATTGACGACGATTGTGACTCGACTAGCGCTGGATCATCTCAAATCGGCGCAAGTGCAACGCGAGCAGTATCCAGGGATTTGGCTGCCCGAGCCAGTAGGTACACCTGACCAAGAGCTGAGAGGTGACCCACTAGATGAGGTGCTTAAACGCGAGTCTATTTCAGTGGCCTTTCTGCACCTACTAGAAAATCTATCACCTGAGGAGCGGGTCGTATTTCTGCTACGCGAAGTGTTTGAGTATGACTACAAATCAATTGCCGATTTTCTAGACAAGCGTGAAAGTGCTTGTCGGCAGCTGTTCCATCGCGCCAAAGAGCATATCACGGCTCATCGTCCGCGTTTCCCGACCAGTATCGAGGAACATGAGCGCGTATTTGGGCAATTTGTGCACGCTACCCAAACCGGCGATCTTGAGGGCCTAATGGTGCTGATGATCAAGGATGTTGTCATTTATTCGGATGGCGGCGGCAAGGCCAGCGCACTGGCACGGCCACTTTATGGGCCAGCCGCAGCTGCGCGCTTTTTTATATCTCTCGCCCAGATGATACCAAAGGGCTTTGGCTATACTGCGGAGATTGTGCCGCTGAATGGACGTTCTGGCATCATTGTGCGGAACAAGAGCGGAGCCATTGAGACGACGATCTCGTTAGATGTGGCCGAAGGGAAAATTCTCGCCTTTCACGTGATGCGCAATCCCGATAAGTTGGGGCAGCTTTCGTGAAGATGCTCAACGCTCGGTGACTGCACCTCATTGTTGAATCCGTACTTGCCCGACGCCGCCATATACCCCACGCCCATCGACAGGCAGGTAATTGTAAACAGTCGCTGGCTGCAGCAGGCTCGTGGCTTCTTGTACCGCCCCAGCTTCAGCGCCGACTGTCGTAATAAAAGCCTGGCTCCAACGGAATTTGTTGCTTAGATCGCTCGTCACGCCGATCTGGTTCAGGGCAGTAACAGCAACTTCCTGCAAGTTATAACTGGCCTCATCCATCACCGCGCCGGCGATGATCGTACCCGGTGGCCACGGCGCGATCCACGCGGCCAGGGCGGCTGAGGCATTCGGATCCCCATGGGTGTTGAAGGCCACACTGTCGAGCAATTGCCCATCCGCCTGCAGCGCGACGAGATTATAGCCGATCGAACCTACGGCGACATCCTCACCATTCAGCCAAATCCGCGCAAAATCGCCCACATCTTTGCCCGCACTCTGCACCACGAGATTGGGACGCTCAGCCGCAGGCAACAACGCAGTCACCGACGT
>CAZMRA010000031.1:13235-27801 GCA_964568485.1 uncultured Caldilineaceae bacterium
GGGCCGCTGAAGCGCAGCTCCAAGCGATCGACCAGGGCATCGGCCAGCCCGGACGGGATCGTGAGCGTTACCCATTGCCCGTCGTTCGCGGGGGCGAGGCTGGTCGTCGTCAGCAAATATCCGTTGAGCCGAAATTCGACTGCGGTGGCCGGGGGAAACAATTCCAACTCCAGCGTGCTACCTTGTTCTGGCAAATTGAACAGCAGTGTGGCCGTCGAGCGGGTGGCATAGCGCAACTGGCCCGTGCGATCGGGCACGGTTGACCAACCTTCCGCCAGGTACAAGTTACCATCGGGCGTAGCCAAATTGAGTTCCCGAGGCGTAGTCGGAGCGGTAGCTTGCACCTCGTACAAGCGGATCGTGTTGGGATTGCCAGTCCAATCGGGGCCCTGCCATTCCTCCACCAGCGTGAGCGGCAAGGCTTCCTCCACAAAGCGCAAGAGGGCCGGGGACGAGCGCTCCACATCGACCGTCACAAACCGCACGCCGAGATCGGCCAAAATCTCCCCCGCCAGCGGTTGGTTGCGGGCGATCATCGCGGCCAGTTCGTTGTCAATGACCGGCGCTCGATAGGGCGGCTCGCCCTCGTTCACCATCAGTGAGATCAAGTCGCCGATCAAGGGGGCCTCGGTAAAATACTGAAACTTGTAGGCCGGATTGCGGCTGGTATTCCCACCCAAGCGGCGCTTGCCATGCAGCGTTTGATACCACTGCTGCATCATGATCAACTCGTGGGAGCGGCCCAGAACCCGCGCGCCGTTGCGCCAGCCGGTCGGCAATTCGAGCAGCGTGAAATCCCCCGGTTGCTGGGCGAGCGTCTCGTAGATCGCCGGTACCCGGAAGTCGTTCAGCGGCAAGGGCACGGAGAGATGCTCGGCCAGGAAGAGGAGCGCGAGTGCCAGCGCGGCGGTTACCCCAAGTCTCGACGACGATTTCCCCCAGCGCTTGTGTAGCCAAGCCCAGCTACCCAGAACACCCCAGCCCACCAGCACCGCCACACCAATCAACAACATCACACTGTAGCGGCTCGGATAACGGTTGCCATTAAAGAAGGGCAGCAAGCTGATCAGCGCGAAGGGGCCAGGAATCGGTGTCTGTTGCCCCAGCCAACGCACATGCGGACCGAGCGTCATCCACCAGAAGAAGCCGGTACAAACCAGCCAGAACCAGAGCAGTGGACGCCGGGCCGCGGGCAGGGTGAGGAAGGCATACCAGGCCCCGAATAGCGCAACGCCCATGACCGAATAGCCAAGAAAAATTTGCTGCCCGACGTCGTTGGGAAAGGGCAAGCCAGCCACCCAATCCCCCAAGAGGGGGTGCAGCCGCGTCGGTACGAGATAACCGGCTAGATCGGCACTGAAGGTATCGCTAAAGCCGCCACCACTGGTGAAAAAGTCCCCCTCGGCGCGCATATCCGGCAGCATTGCCCAGAGGAATGGGGCTAGGCCGAGGACAAAGAGCACGGCCATGCCCACAAATGGTAACGTGGTGCGCACCAGTGCCCAGAGGCTACGCACTGCCTGCCGCGTGAGCAGGAGCCAGAGAAAATAGAGGGCGATGAAGATCAACAAAAAGCTGGCGTAGGTGAGTTCGGCCCAAGCTTGAAAGACCAAAAAGAGCGCGGCCAAGGCAGCATTGCGCAGCCCAGCCCGCAGATCCACGCTGCGGCCAATCCGCACTACATAGAGCATACAAAACGGAATCCACTGGCTGCTCGCAATGTTAAATTGCCCCAGTGCAGCGTAAAACAATTTGGCCGAGGCAAAGGCATAGATGAACCCGGCCAAAAAGGCGGCCAGATATCGGCCGGAAGTCACCTTGCTTGTCCCCCGCAAAGTGGTGAGTACCAGCAGGAATGCACCATAGCCGCTGAGCACAAACGACGACAGCAAGCTCAGGTTGTTGGCGACCGTGAGGCTGGTTGCGGTCTGCAGGGGAATGCTGAGCAAGCCATTGAGCGGCGTCAGGGTGTAAAAGGCTAGGTTGATCTCGATCGGGTAAAACATCCAATCGACGTGGAAGATGTCAAAATTGCCTTGATCCAGCAGTTGATGCTTGAGCCACCAGAGATTCCAACCCAGGGAGGGATCGTCAATGGCGTTGCCCGGCATGTGCGTTGTCAAGTGCAGCGCAAGCGGCCAAGTGAGGAGCAGCGCGGCGACGCTATAAGCGAGAAGAACCCAAGAATGAAGACGGCGCATAGCGAATGGAGCTTGGGATGTTGAGGGGGTGAGGGGATGGGGAAACGGCCATCACCCTTTCCCCATCTTTGTAAAACGAGTCATGGTGTGACCGGCTCGGTGGCGGTAATCGGTTCACTAGCCGAGAATGAGTTGGGATTTTGCAACAAAGTGCCCATACGCACGCGGGCTATCACCGCCAGTTGCGGATTGCTATCCTCGGCGAGCACAAAGACGCGGTCAAATTGCTCAATGGCTAACCCAATGTTGCCACTCGCTTCGGCCACTTCGCCAAGCAGAAAATTCGCTTGCGCATTTGACTCATCCATAGCCAAAGCCTCTTCCGCTGCGACTTGGGCGCCAGCCAGATTCCCAACCTGCACTCGATGATTGCCCAGCAGCAACCAGAAGTTGATCGGGTTGTCGGCCGTGAGCTGGCGCAAATTGTCTAGGGCTGCGTTGGCTCGCATCTCATCGCCTAGTTGTTCGGCCAGAACAGCCTCCCAGACCACCATTTCGGCATCGTTGGGCAACTCGGCGTGAGCCGCTTCGACCACGGTCAGCGCGTCCTCCCACCGGCCTTCGGCGACCAAACGAGCGACTTCGCCATTGGTATTGACCACCAGCACCGCTCGTGGATCGGGTGGGAAGAAATATTCAATTGCCCAAAACCCGCCGCCGACCACAACAACGAGCGTGATCAAACTGAGCAACGCCCGGCGAATTGTCTGCGTGCGTCGTTTGACTACCTCGCTATCCAGATGCCACCAAAAATTTTCGGCTGGCGGATTGGCAGTGCGCAATTTTGCCAACCCACCAACTTGGTTGGCTGCGGCCACAATCTTCCCTGCTTTGGCAGAGACTCGATTAAGCAACCCTTCCCAGCGTCCCTCTTCAGCCCGGAGATCCGAATCAGTCTGGGCAAATTCTTCGAATTGTTGTTCAATCTGATCAAGCAGACGTAGAAAAGTTTCAATATTTGCTGCATTCAGCGAAACGATGTAGCGCTCGGCCAGTTCTAGCTTGTCGCGCAAATCGTTTGCTGGACTGTTGGCACGTGATTCAATTGCGTGAGCCATAGTGAAGGTCGTTTATCCCATCCCGTTCTAAGAGAACCTATCTCAAATGCGCTAAGTCGCAAAGATTGTGTTGCTGCAAGCCTCACAAACCACAATGGTGGCTAGGCTGCTTCTACAGGTCTTATTCATCGTCATCATCATCGTCGAGCGAGCTACTGCTGACGATCCCGGCTTTTTCCTCTTCTTCGCGCTGAATCTCGCGGAAAACTCGGTTGAGCCCAGACTTGATCTGACTTTCGATTTTGGCTTTGCGTTCTAGCGGTACCGGGAACCATTCGAGCATTTCGGCAACGAGGCCACTTTTGGTCTCGTTCTTGTTTTTCCCCTCGAGATAATAATCGCGGACACGCTGGCGCATAAACTCGATATACTCGCCCACTCGGTAGGTGGCCTCCGGTGTACAAACCGGACCATGCCCCGGGATCAACATATTTGCCCCAAGATTGCGGATCAACTCCAGTGCGCGCAACCATTCCAGCGTATTGCCTTGCGCCATATAGGGATGCTGATCCACCCAGACAATATCACCGACAAAGGCAATTTTCTCCTCGGGTAGCCATACCAAACTGGTGGCCGGCGTATGCCCACCCACATAGATCAGATCCACCCGGCGTCCGCCATAGAGCAGCGTAGCGCAATTCGTAAAGGTAATGTGGGGCGGCACAATGATAATGTTGTTGAGCTGAGCTTGAATTTCCGGTTCGCGTTTGAAGCTGTTGCGCACGCGCTCCTTGAAGTTCTCGGTATAGCCCGACATCTCTTTGTGCGCTCGTTCGTGGGCAATCACCTTCACTGGCATAAAATATTGATTGCCCAACGCATGCCCACGATGATGATCGGTGTTGATCATATACAGGAAGGGCGCACCGGGGTACTCGGCTTCGATCTGCGCTCGCCAATCCATCGCCTGTTTGGGGATGAGTGGCGCATCCACCATGATGATGCCTTCCTCGGTATAGATAAAACCCGGGGTGCAGCCACGGTAATTGGTATTGATAAAGATACCAGGTGCTAATTCTTCGCGCTCGCCCAGCCCGGTCATGCCGATGCGCACGGCGCTACGTCGTCTTGCCATTATGCCTCCTCACCCATGCGATGCCAGTATGCATCGCACCAATTGTTAATTGCGGCTGAGTATAACAAGGGGAGGTTGACTTTGTCAACGACAAAATATTATGTCAACCAACTTGACTCATTACGGTTGCTTCAAAGCCGCATACTTTTGTGCTATACTGCACACTCTAGGGTCATCTCAACATTGGTTGTGACCTGTGAATGCTCCGTCACACCACTCAGCTGGGTACAAAGCAGTTACGATAGGTGCCGGTCGCGCTGGTTGCGGAGACTTGTCCTACATATTAGGACTAGGTATTCCCTACGCTTGGCTGGATAACCTACCCTCATTCTCCTCTGTCAATGCCACGGCTCTTGCAATGATGCACGCCGGTTCCGCCAGAGTTCTGCCTGTGATGAGCAGCATATTGCGTTGAACCAGGGCTGTCACGAATTGATGGCCTCGTTGTAACCAAATAGAAGTTTACTGGGAAGGGAATCATGACAGTCGTAAAACGTTTAGCGGTTTTGACCAGCGGCGGTGACGCGCCTGGCATGAACGCCGCGCTACGGGCTGTGGTCCGAACCGCGTTGGATGCTGGGGCCGAAGTATACGCAATTTATGAAGGCTACCAAGGGATGATTGATGGGGGCACGCGCATTCGCCCCATGACTTGGAATAGTGTTGGCGGGATCTTGCATAAAGGTGGCACGATTGTCGGCACGGCCCGGAGCGATGGATTTCGGACCCACGAAGGACGCTTGATGGCGGCCAAGAATCTGGTCACTCATGAGATCAGCACCTTGGTTGTGATTGGGGGCGATGGTAGCCTGACGGGCGCAGAGCTCTTGCGCCGCGAATGGCAAAATCTGCTCACCGAATTGGTGGAGACCGGTCAAATCACCGCAGCCCAGGCCGAGCGCCATCCCTTTTTACGCATGGCCGGTTTGGTGGGTTCGATCGATAATGATATGTATGGGACCGACACCACGATTGGCACGAATTCGGCGCTGCATCGCATTACCGCTGCCGTGGATGCGATCTCCAGCACCGCGGCCAGCCACCAGCGCGCCTTCGTTGTCGAGGTGATGGGCCACAATTGTGGGTACTTAGCCTTGATGAGCGCTTTGGCGACTGGCGCAGATTTTGTCTTGATCCCAGAAAGTCCACCCGATGTGGATGATTGGGAATCCAAAATGTGCGAAATCTTAAGCACGGGCCTCAAGATGGGCCGACGGGACAGCATTGTGATTGTTGCCGAAGGGGCAATCGACCGCTATGGCAACCCGATCACCTCGGAACAGGTGCAGCGGGTGTTGCGGGAGAAAATGGGCGAAGACACGCGCATCACCGTGCTCGGCCATGTACAACGCGGTGGCTCACCGACCGCGCATGATCGCATCATGAGTACGTTGATGGGGAATGCCGCGGCATTAGCCGCCCTGCGCGCCACCGAAGACAGCGAGCCGATACTGGTCGGCATTCACAACAACCGGATCAGCGAACGCCCATTGATGGAATGTGTCCGCAAGACTGCCGAGATCAACGAGGCGATCCGCAACCGGGACTTCGCCAAAGCAATGGAGCTGCGCGGGCCCAGCTATCAGGCGGTCTTCAACATTTTACGTACGTTGGTGCGGACTGCGCCCCACCCCCCGCGCCCCGGCCAGCGTCAATTGCGCTTTGCCGTATTGAATGCTGGCGCGCCCTCACCCGGCATGAATGCAGCAGTGCGCGCGATTGTCCGCCTGGCGGTAGATCGTGGGCACATCCCGCTGGGGGTGATGCACGGTTTTCGTGGCCTAATCGAGAACCAGATCCAAGAATTGAATTGGATGTCGGTGAATGGCTGGGCCCCCACCGGTGGCTCCGAATTGGGTACCAACCGCAAAACCCCCACGGGCCGCGAGTTTTACGCCATTGCTCGTCACCTCGAAGACCACAAAGTGGATGCGATCATCATGGTCGGTGGCTGGTCGGGGTACGAAGGCATGTTGAGTCTGTGGCGCGAGCGCCGCAGTTATCCGGCCTTTCACGTGCCCATGCTCTGCATTCCCGCATCGATCGATAACAACCTGCCCGGCGCCGAATATAGCATCGGCTCAGACACCGCCCTGAATGTGATCATGGAAGCGGTGGACAAGATCAAACAATCGGCGGTTGCCTCCAATCGCTGTTTTATCATCGAAGTGATGGGGAAATATTGTGGCTATTTGGCGCTGATGAGTGCGATCGCCACCGGTGCCGAACGGGTTTACCTGAACGAAGAAGGAGTCAAACTCGCCGACTTGGTGCGCGATATCGATCTGCTCGTCACTGGCTTTAGCCACGGCAAGCGGCTCGGGTTGATGATCCGCAATGAACATGCCAACGATCTCTACACCGCGCCCTTCCTGGCCGCGCTCTTTGAGCATGAAGCGAAAGATCTCTTTGATGTGCGGGTTTCGGTCTTGGGACATATGCAACAGGGTGGCGATCCATCGCCGCTCGACCGCATCATGGCCGCACGCATGGCCGGTGAAGCGATCGACTTCATTGAGCGTGAGTGCGTCAATAGCGGGGAAGATGCAGCAGCGGCCTGTTTGGGGATTGTCGCCGAGCAGATTACGCTGACGCCGTTTTATGACATCCCGCGCATCTTCGACTTTGACCATCAGCGCCCCAAACAACAATGGTGGATGCAGTTGCGCGACTTAGCCATGATGTTGGCGCAGCCGGATCCTCATTTCAACAAACAGAATAAATAGGAGCCTGGGGGAGCGCAGCAAGCCGCTCCGAAGAGGTCGGTCTGCTGGCATGCAGCACAGCAAGAGCAGAGCGAATCTTAGGCATCGTGTAGGTTGCAGATTGCGAACTTTTTCGTTACCCTACTGGGTAAGCAATTTGGCAGACAGCGTTGTGATTCAAACCTAGCCACCCAAGGGCGCTATCCGGGATGAAAGGAACTCTAGTATGATCCACGAATCGATCTATGAATTGCGCCAGCAGATCAAACCTTATTTGAAGATTGCTGACGGTACGGTTGAGATAGTGGATTTGGAACCGCTGCGCAATCAAGGAATTGATCTCCTTGTGCGTGATGCGGTCTTTGGTACTGAACCAGTTAAGCAATTCAGCCGTTGGTTGATTTGGGAATTGGGCCAAAAGTTGGGTGCACGTCCCGCCAGCATCCACGAGTTTTACATTGCGCGTGCCCAAAACAAGTGGCGAGATCGCACCGTACCCGCGATGAATATCCGCTTCACCACCTACGATACCATCCGCGCGGCGTTACGGGCTGCCAAAGCGACCAACACCGGTGCGATGATCTTCGAGATCGCTCGCAGCGAAATGAGCTACACCGACCAGCCACCCGCCGAATATGCCACCTGTGCGATTGCGGCAGCCATCAAGGAAGGTTATTTCCACCCGATCTTTATCCAGGGGGATCATTTCCAGGTCAAGGCGGCCACTTTCAAGAGCAATCCCGAAGGGGCGATTCAAGAAGTCAAGGATCTGATCGCCGAAGCAGTACCCGCAGGCTTTTGGAACATCGACATCGATACCAGCACCCTCGTTGAACTCGACTCGGACGATCTCAAGCAGCAGCAATATCACAATTACATGCGTTCAGCGGAGCTGACCCAATTCGTGCGCGATCTCGAACCCGAAGGGGTCACCGTGAGTTTGGGCGGCGAGATCGGGGAAGTTGGTCACAAAAATTCCACGCCCGAAGAGCTGGAAGCCTATATGACCAATTACAAGGAGCGGCTGGCTGAGCTGGGCGATTATGCTGGTTTGAGCAAGGTCAGTGTGCAGACTGGCACTAGCCATGGGGGCATTGTCTTGCCGGATGGTAGCATCGCCAAAGTGGCGGTCGATTTTGAAACATTAGCGGTTCTCGGCGATCGAGCGCGTGATTTTGGGGCTGGTGGCGCGGTGCAGCATGGGGCGAGCACCTTGCCACGCGACTACTTCAACAAATTCCCTGAAGTCCAAACGCTTGAGATCCATCTGGCGACGGGTTTTATGAATCTCTTCCTGGACCACAGCCAATTCCCGGCTGGGTTGAAACAGGCACTCTACCGCCATCTGGACGTAGCGAACGCCAAGGAGCGCAAAGCCAACGAAACCGATGCGCAATTCTATTATAAAACCCGCAAGAATGCCCTTGGCCCCTACAAACCGGAATCTTGGGCCTTGACGCCAGACGAGAAGCAAGCCATTTATGGCACGTTGGAAGACGAATTCCGCTTCTTCTACGAGAAGCTGAATGTGGTTGATACCCGAGCCTTGATCGATGAGATCGTGACGCCGGTAGAGGTTCACAAACCGATGCCGCCCAGCGCCCGCGCCGGTGGGGATGATCTTGGCTTGGCCGACTAACTTTTATAATTGCATCATCGCTCTTCAAAAGAAGGAATCAGCTGTATGATCACATTGTTAGCAGTGTTGCTTTTTGTGGTTGGCCTGCTTAATCTCTTTTATAAGGATCTAGTTTGGCAGCTTACCGCTTCGGGCAGCGTCATTGACGGCTTGCCCGCTCAACGCAACGCTCAATGGGATCTATTCATGAATCTCGTTGGGGTCGCTGCGTTGATCCTAGGCTATTATTTCTGGGGTTGGTAAAGGTGAGGGGCAGCTAACTCCCTGCCCCTTGTCGTTCTAATTCGTCGAGAAGTGGTAACAAATCGAGCGGCTGCTGGATCCGATACCGCGGCCGCTCGCTCGCGTCTGCGGGGATTTTGGGGCGACGCGGCGCCCAATCGAGCCAAACGCTGATCATGCCGAGCGCATTGGCCCCTTTGATGTCGCGAGCCAGATAGTTCCCTACCATGAGGGTCCGGCCATAGTCGGCGGGCGTAATCCCTAACTGCTGCAGCGCAGTCTCGAACATACGCGCAGCGGGCTTCTCGACACCAACCTCGCCGGAGATGGCAAAGGCGTCGAAGGCATCCCACAAGCCGTGGGCGGGCAACACATTGCGGAATGTGCCCACCGGGCCATCGGCGACCAAGGCCAACGGATAGCCGCGGGCTTTGAGCGCCCACACCAACTCATATGCGCCGGGGATCAATTCGGCGCGTTGGGTGACCCCATTCGCATCTTTGATTTCGGTGGCTTCGTCCACCAAAGTATCGCCCGAATCCAAACAAATGGCCAGGATATAGCGGCTCATGTTTGCTCCTGCTGCGACCTTTGCTGCGTTTTAGCGTATAGAGAAATATGAAATCTATGGAACAACCCACAACGCCAACAGCCAACAAATCATCTTTGAGCGCGGCGTCCATTCGTCCAGGCCTAGACGGTTGGATTGCCGATCTAAGCGCGCATGTGGCTCAGGCTACGCCTGGTTGGTGGGGAACTGTGCAATTTATGTTGCGCATCGGTGAGCGCTATGCCTACATCCGCCTACAAGATCTCTTCAATCCGCTCCGCTTCTTGCGGCAACTGGAGGGCGCGCCGCCAATCTCCTTTGGGACGGCGGGATTTCATCCCTCTTTGCTCGAAGAAGGGGATGCCAATCCGGCGCGCCATTACACAGCCTTTCTCTTTGTCGCTTTTTGGCTGCCCTCGATTCTTGCGGTACCGCTTTTGTATGCTTGGGAAGTGCTGGGTTATCTACGCTACCGCTTTCACTGGAGCGATGCGGATATGTTGAGCGGATTTTATGCCATCTATCATGGTCGGCTGGTGCGCCGCTACGGGCCGACCATTTTGCCAGCGCTAATTGCGCGTGACCTAGCCGATCGTTAGCCCTCTACATCCACGGGATCACTACTGGTGACACTGCGAGCGGCCGTATTCGCCAGTTGATCGACTCGTTCGTTGCCCTCTTCGCCCGCATGCCCCTTGAGCCAAATCCATTCCACCCCGCCAGCCGGTTCATGTCGTGCTAGTGCCCGCAGCAGCCGTTGCCAGAGATCTTGGTTTTTCACTGGCTGTTTGTTGGCCGTTCGCCAGCCATTGCGCTGCCAAGTGTGAATCCACTGGGTGATGCCATTACGCAAATAGGCACTGTCGGTATGAATCTCCACACGGCACGGGCGTTTCAGCGCTTCAAGTGCCTCGATCGCGGCCCGGAGTTCCATGCGGTTATTGGTAGTTTGCTGAAAACGGCCGCTCAGTTCTTTGCTCTGGTCGCCATATTGTAAACGAGCAGCCCAGCCACCAGGACCAGGATTGCCAATGCAACCCCCATCGGTGTAGATAATGACCGGCTTGGATGTCGCCATAAATTACAGCCTATCCTAAAATGGTTGTAATATCTGAGTTGGATCTACCTCAGAGTGTGGCGCAGCATTTCAGGATAGAAACGTACTACGCTGTAGATCAAAGATTGCGATGGAGCAGGCTTAGTAGCTCACAGCTGTGAGCTACTACTGGCGCGTGCGAATTTCAACAAACGTCGTTTCCCCAGCGTTGACCGTCAGATCAGCGCGGATACTTTCGCCGTTGACCGTACCGACAATCACGTAGTTGCCGGGCGGCGCCCCATCCATGGCACCATTTTCCCCCCAAGCAGGATCGGGGCCAATATTTTCTGTGTCGAGGTAGGTTTCGATCTGGCGAGCCCAAGTGGCGCGCCCGCCTTCAAAGCGAGCCAAGGTGAGCCGAGCGCCGGGCCAGGTGCGGCCATCCGCAGTGAGCAGACGCACGGCAACTGCGCCCGTATTTCCCCGCGGCTGCAGCCACAAATAAGGGTTCACGCTGTGACGGTAAGTGTTCGCGCCCAACCGCATCTCTACATGGAGATGAGGACCAATGGCAATCCCCGTCATACCGACGGCACCGACCACATCTTCCGGCACCACCCGCTGACCCACTTCTACTGTCACCTGGCTGAGGTGGCCATAGAGCAGATAGACATCTAGCTCGCCATCACCAACGACGAGGCGCCGATCCAGCTGGATCACCACAGCGTTGCCGTAAAAATTGCCATAGGGGCCGAGCAGATTGACATCATCCATCCCAGCATGGACAACAACCCCTTCCACCGCAGCTAAGACTGGCGTGCCCATCGGGTTGGAGATATCGAGGCCGTGGTGTGGGCGATAGCGATCACCCGCAGTGGAGCCAAATTGGTAGCTGGGACTGCCCATATGATTGGGTGCCGAAGGCAAGAACGGTGAGCCGACCCAGAAATGGTCATTCTCGGCAGGCGGACGCGGCGTAAAGGACGACCATAAGCGTCCGGGGACAATGGGCAGCGGAATGGGGGTGGGGGTCGGCGGCTCCTCAACCGTTTCCCCGGCGCGTGGTGGCCGAGTAGGCGGCAACTTGATACCGACGGCTGGAATGATGTGCACCTGCGGCAGAGACGAATCGACGTCCTCCGGAGGGCTGGTCGGGGTCACCGTTGGCGTCGGGGTGGGTACCAAGACGACAGCGACTTTGGTCGGCAAGGGTACGGCCAGTTCAATGGTCTCAGGCAAAGCGCCGATTGACTCACTCGGTGTGGTCGGGGTTAAGAGCAGGTTCTCGTCCAGGGGTGCGGTGAGTTCAGCCAGGGTCAAATCGGGCGTTGGGCTACTCACAGCGCTCGCTGGCGTTTCCGTTGACGGAGTTACCTCATTGGCGAAAGCCGCCGCTTGAACAGCCGGAGCAAGCTCTGCCGACTCCGCCTCATTCCGTTCACCGGCTTGAGGCCAACTCCACCAAATAATCACCAGCACGAGCCCCAAAACGCTGATCCGGGCCGGCATGGGTAGCGCCTGTTTTAAACGAGTAATTCCCTTCGCGGCAAACTCATCTTGTGATACAATGGCATCAGTGGGTGCGTCGGTGGCAGCTATCGAATGTTCATCCGTGATCTCTGGACCAGTACTCTGCATATTAATTGAACCGTTCGAGAAACTCAATCAACCGAAAACGCTACAGCGCTGAATGATTCTAACGTACTAGTGAGGTTTTGCAACATTGACACTTTCGACCCAAGCGGATGCTCCGCACGTAGATGAGCAAGAGGCAAATCTACTGCCATCCACTCGCTCATGCCACTTTGATATCTTTACTCTCTTCCCGCAGATGTTTAGCGGACCCTTTGCCGAGAGCATTATCCAGCGTGCACTCACCAACAACTTGATCTCAGTCGCACTGCACAATATTCGAGACTACACAACCGATCGCCACCATGTTTGTGATGATACGCCCTATGGCGGTGGCGGTGGGATGATCATGAAACCGCAGCCGATCTTCCGAGCGGTTGAAACGGTCCTCACCCACCCAAGTGGTTGGCAACTCCCCCCCAGCGCGGCCTATGTTGATCTGCCCCCTTGGGACGCGGATCACCCCCCGACTTTGCCGAGTGATGTACCTGTGATCTTACTTTCTCCACAGGGGCGATTGTTAAATCAATCGATCGTGCACGAGCTGAGTGCCTACCCACGGCTAGCGTTTATCTGCGGGCGGTACGAAGGCGTAGACGAGCGAGTAAGCCGCCAATTAGCTACCGACGAAATCAGCATTGGCGACTATGTACTCAGTGGGGGGGAATTAGCCGCTATGGTGCTGGTCGATGCAATCACCCGCTTGTTACCAGGAGCACTCGGAGATGAGTTGGGTGCGCATCAAGATAGCCATTCGCCTGGCCTTGGTGGCCTGCTAGAAGGACCGCAATATACTCGACCACATACCTTCCGGGGTGAATCGATCCCGGATATGTTACTGAGTGGTCACCATGCCAATGTGAACAAGTGGCGCCGCGAACAGGCTTTATTGCGTACCTTGCAACGCCGTCCGGATCTGTTAGCTGTTGCGGAGCTCAGTGCCAGTGATCGTAAATTTTTGCAGCAACATGGCTGGCCTTCGCCGTGACCAAGGCTGTGCTGCGTCCCCAATTCAAAACCTCAACTGTCCTAAACTAGACAACATTATCTAGACAACCTTTGTCCATTATAGGCAGTACAAAGTCTTCAGCAAAATTGGGTGTCTTAGATTTCTACCTATAGAAACCAGGCTTCTTGCGAAGCCTGGTTTCGCTGGTATTTCCTACGCAGGCCAAAACTCTCCTGGTCTGCGTGATTTAGTTGGGCTCGTGTTTCTTGCATCAACACAGCCGTAGGGCACAGAGATGGTGGAACAAGGACGGGTATAACCGTGCCCAACAGCTTATAGTTTCAAACCGCTCATCACCACGCCGGAGATGAAGTAGCGCTGAGCAAAGGCAAAGAGTACCAATACGGGTGCAGTCATCATGGTGGCTGCGGCCATCAATAGATGGTCACGAGGATTCATATTTTCCAGCGGAATAAACTGGAAGAAGCGCATCCCAACGGCTGCCGTATATAGCTCGGCCGTATTGAGATAGATGAAGGGACCAAAGAAGTCGTTCCAATCATTCAGGAAGGTCAAAATGGCGACCGTTGTCAGGGCGGGCTTCATCAACGGAACGATGATGCGCCAGAGAATCTGGAACGGGTTTGCGCCATCGATGGTAGCGGCTTCATCAAGATCCCGCGGGATACTGAGGATAAATTGGCGTAACAAGAAGACCATAAAGGCCCCGCCGCCTAACCATGCCCCAACCGTCAAAGGGACATAGGTATTGATCATCTTCAGGAAAAACCAGAGCAGATATTGCGGGATCAACGTCACCGTCGACGGGATCATCATCGTGCCGAGCATGAGGATGAACCAGAACTCTTTGCCAAAGAAGTTAAAGCGCGCAAAGGCGTATGCCGTCATGGTTGCGGTGATGATCGTGCCTGGAATGGTGATGGCTGCAATCAACAAACTGTTGAACATCCACCGCCCAAAGGGCGCGGCCGCAAAGACTTGTGCATAGTTGTTCCATTGCGGCACCTCGGGAAAGAGATGCGGCTCGTATGAACGCAATTCTTGCCAAGTCTGCAAAGAGCTGGATACCGTCCAGAAGAGCGGGAAGGCGAAGATCACCCCCGCGATGGTCATAAAGGTATAGTTCAGCACAGTGATGATCATGCGGCGCTGACGAGAAGCGTCCGAGCTGGAACGATCGGCACTGCGCGCAGAGGGAGCAATTACTGGTTCGGTTGTGGTTGCCATCGCTACCTCCTATTCTCCGTAATAAAATACCCAGCGCTTTGAGAGCCGCATCTGCACAATGGTCAACGCCACAATAATCAAGGCGAAGAACCAAGCAAGCGCTGCGGCATAGCCCATATTGAAGTAGTCAAACGCATGTTTCCAAATATGGAGTGCGTAGAACCACGTTGCAAACCCCGGCCCACCTTCCGTTGCCACAAAGGCAGCAGCGAAGGTCTGTAAGGCACCGATGATGCCTAAAACTGTAT
>CAZMRA010000032.1:0-27443 GCA_964568485.1 uncultured Caldilineaceae bacterium
CTGCCAGGGTAGCGCAATTAGCAGCAGGGCAACCGCACAACTCAGCCAACCGCCGACCCTTTTGTGGAATTGTTTCATTTAATCCCCGCTTTCAGACAACTCCTCGTCCTCATCTCCATGATCGTTTTCATGATCGTGCGCATCCTCGCCGGCTTCTTCCTCGCCATGATCTTGCGTGCCGTGCTCGCTGTGGGCATTGTCGCTGGCTAGGAGATTCGCCAGCCAGTGTTCGGCAGCGTGGGAGAAGTCGTGTTGGCTCTCGTGGACTTGCGTGGCCAATGTAGCAGCGGCTTCCGCATCGTCATCGCTCAGGGCGTCGGCCAACTCGGTCAATAGAGCGGTCAAATCGGCAGCATCAGCGGCCAAGTCGGCGGGCCAATCCACCGACGAGAGCAGGCGCGCCACCCGGCGGACCGTGCCGGCATCGGCAGGATCGATCACGCCTTCCTCATTGAGCCGCACATCCAGATCATGCAGCCCGGCCATGTCGAGCAAATAGACGGCACTGGTGACGCGGAATGCTTGGCCCGCCGCGCTCTGTTCGCCACTATCAACGGTGATCCCTTCCAGCCAATGCTCGGCGGCGTGGGAGAAGTCATGTTGGCTTTCATGGACTTCAGTGGCCAGGGCCGCTGCGGTTTCGACATCGTCATTGCTCAGGGCGTCGGCCAGCTCATTCAACAGGGCGGTCAAATCGGCAGCATCAGCGGCCAAGTCGGCGGGCCAATCCACCGACGAGAGCAGGCGCGCCACCCGGCGGACCGTGCCGGCATCGGCAGGATCGATCACGCCTTCCTCATTGAGCCGCACATCCAGATCATGCAACCCGGCCGTGTCGAGCAAATAGACGGCGGTGGTCACTTCGTTGGCCAAACCCGCCGCCGAGTCGCTGCGTAGGGCCGCGACTTCCGCCTGCAACGCCGCAACCTGAGCCGCTAGTTCGGCCAGGGTCGGGGTGATGGTGGCCGTAGTCGTCAATTCCTGCGTGGCATCGACGGCTGCTGCTTCCGCCGCTTCGTCCGCCGCTGTGGATGTCTCTTGGTGGGGGGGTGCCGCAAACAAGTAGGGGCTGCCCTGCCAGAACAGCACCGAAACACTCATGCACAAACCTAAAATCAAGCCCAATTTCTTGGTCATGACACAATTCTCCATCCTGTTTGGTTACGAAAAAGAATATGCCGCCACTACGACGCGGCGCTCTGCCCCTGCAGAGGCCGGTGTGGCTCAAGTAATACAGGTTGTACTCGAACACTTCCTGAGACGCTCGCTTCCTGTCAATTACGCGGTGAGCGAAACGGCGATTCGTGGTGGTGGAAGGAGAATTGGCAAGACAGCTGGCTTGACAAAAAGCGCCAGGATGAACCGGCGCTGCTGTCGCTCATCGATCTTGCGATAGAGCCACAGGTCAACAGCGACGAAAATCAAAATGGAAAAGAGTAACAAGCTGAGCGACGCTCTACCTGCTACTCGCTGGTTTGGCTCTGGGGTTGGATCCTCGCTTGCCGGAGCCATGGGCATCATCTCGCTGTGATTGTGATGCTCATGGCCAGGCATGCTCGGGCTCAGGACTACGACTGGTTTCGGCCCAGGATCCTTCAGCGTCGGTTCGACAAAGACAAAGTGCGGTGTGCGGTGGGGATGCCCGGGCGTAGCGTATGCTCCCCAACAGATCAGCGGCAGGATGAGGGCAAAGATGATGCTATAGCCAATCGAGAGCGCGCGCTGCCCAGCAGACAATTGTCCACTAGACTTTGATTGAACAATCGCATGCGTTTCTTTCATGCCCTCTATTCTATCTACTCGAGCAGATTTGTAAACATAGGCCAGTGATGATGCTACGCTTGTCAAGCGGCGGCGTCAGTGAGCGTTAATACTCAATTCCGGCCTGGGCGCGAATGCCCTGCTCGCGGAATGGATGCTTGATCTCGCGCATCTCGGTCACTAGATCGGCAAAGTCGATCAAGTTCTGCGGAGCATAGCGGCCGGTGATGATCAAGTGCAACATCGGCGGTTTGTTCGCCTCCAACCACGTCAATACCTCATTGACATCCAACCAGCCATAGTGCAAGGGATAGGTGAACTCGTCGAGGATCAGCAGGTCGTACCCGCCGTGGAGAATGCGCTCTTGGGCGATACTCCAAGCATGGCGCGCTCGCGCCGCGGTCTCGTCGAGATCGTCACTGGTCCAAGTCCAGCCGTCGCCGGTAGCGATCCAATCGATGTTGCCCATGCGCGCCGCCGCTTTGATCTCGCCATAGCGCGCGTGTTCGTTCTTGAGGAATTGCAGCACACCGATCTTCATGTTGCGGCCCCAAGCGCGAGTCATGATGCCCAGCGCGGCCGTGGTTTTGCCCTTGCCTTCGCCCGTATTGACGATGACGAGGCCCTTTTTCTTTCTGGCTGCGCGCACCGCTGCGCGGATCTGCGCAGTGTCCGCGGTCGATTCGCTGGTTGTTGGCGGTGGTGCTGCTTGATGGCTGGGCGGAGTGGCTGTTTCGGTGATCTCCAATGGCGCATCTCCGCGCACGGCGGGCGGATAGGCGGGTTCGCTGCCGGCCGGGTAGAGGCGGTGGAAGATCAGCGCTTCGACTGGACGGCCATGTAAGATGTGCTCGTGATAAATCTGCTCGAGTGCAGCCTCGTCTACATGGTGATACCAGATGCCATCGGGGTAGACAACCAGGATGGGGCCGCCCTGGCAGACGCCCAAACAATCCACCAGCGCACATTTGATGCGGTGTGGATTGCGCAATTTGTTCAGCCCATAGTGGCGGTTGAGTTCGGCCACGCGGGCATGCAGCCGTTCCGCGCTGGCCGAATCGGCACAATCCCCGTGATTGCAGATCAACAATTGGCGGCCATAGGGACGCATGGTGGGTGGTGTATCCATTTGCTTGGCTCCTAGGGTTCAACGCAATTGGTGGTAATAAACCAACTCGTGCTCGGGCAGCAGTTCTGGGTGGAAGATTTTGATCAAGTCGGCGAGGATCACATCGGGATGGGCCACGCCCGTCTCCCAATATTCGTTACCACCCTCCGGTCCCAGACGGGCATTGTTATTCCAGATGTTGCCGTTTTGCACGGCGGCAAAATCCGCATACCGGGCATCCTCGGCCAGTAACACGGCGCGCGTGCTAGCAATCCGCCCCGTGTTGACCCAAAACTCGGCATCTTTGGCTATGTCGTAGACTTCCTCGAAAGAGAGTTGGTGGCGCTCGTTGGTCAGTTCATGCGCCCAAAGATAATTGCTGCCGGCGTCCTGTAAAAAGCGGGCAATGTAGCTATTCCCGCCGGGGATCGACCAACTGCTACGGCTAAAGGTGTTGACAAAGACAGTCGGCCGTTCCGTGGCGGTGGCGGCCAAGGCCTTCAAATCGTTGTAACGCGCTGCGCGTTCAGCAAAGTTGGCGGCTGCGCTTGCTTCTTGATTAAAAAAGGCGGCGATGTACTTGCTCCACTCGGCGCGGCCTAAGGGTGATTCCTCCAGCCATTCGACGTTGAGCACCACCGTTAAGCCAGCCTCTTGCAATTTGGGGTGGCTGTCGACTTCGAGATTGCCAGTGCTGACCGCCATGATCAGCTCGGGTTGGAGATCGATGGCTTGCTCGACATTCACCGCCGCACCGACGCCAATCATCGTGAGCTTGCCCTCGGCTGCCATCTGGCGCACAGTGGGGTTGCTGACATAGGTCAGCTCATCTAGCCCAACCAGCCGGTTGAGGACGCCGATTTCGTCCAGGGTGGTGATGAGCGTGCTCGAGGTCGTCACGATCGAGCGCACGGGTACCTCGATCACCGCGTCGGCCACAATATCGCTGGGGATCGGCGCTCCACATTGGACGAGCAAATAGGTGAGCTCGGTCTCATCGGAGAATGGATAAATGGTGATAAGTTTGTAGGCGTTGGCGTAGGTGATCTCAAAGCCTACGGCATGATCCACCGTGACTTTGTCGGGGAAATAGTCGACGGTGGGATCAAAGTTGGTGATACAACCATCGGTCAGGCTGGCTGCAGCCTGCGTCGTGGCTGGCTCGGTTGCGATCAGCGGTGCGACCGGCGCGGAGATCGTCCCCTGGCAGCCGCTGATTAGGAAAATCAACCCCATGCCCAACATTGCTAGCCGGTGCAGCGGCCAATGGCCGCGCAGTGTGTCGTACAACATGTTCATGGTATGCTCCCTTCGTGCATTGAACAACGAATCACCAAAATAAAAAACCCGACCTTTCGGTCGGGTGAGCAAAATATGCCAGCAAGCTACAAGCGTATGCTCTCCTCCTTGGACCGAGAAGGATAGAGCAATCATTCCTCGACAGGTAGGCGTCCTGGCTTAGGGATTCGCATCCCATCACAGTTGCGGCACAGCGCCGGACTCGTTCATCTGTCGTTGTTTCGCTGCTGTAACAATGTCATCAGCGCAAAACAACTTGAACTTCACCGGCTTCCACCTTTACGCCCTAGCATCCGGGCTAGCGGGTCACCTGTCGAATTTATTCAATTGTCTAGGTGTCAGTATAAAACAGCCTCCAAGCTCGGCCAAATGGCGCTGTGCTTGTCATTCCGCGCTCAGCGCCTCGACGATGGTCTGGCTGCTGTAGCGCATCATCTCCAAATAGGTAGCGGCTGGACCATCCGCAGCACTGAGCGAATCGGCATAGAGCGGCACCACGGGAATGCCCAAATCTCCCGCGAGCTGATCGGCGAGATTCGTCGCCATGGTCGAACCGACAAAGATCGCTGGAGCCCCCATCTCGTGGATCTGGGTTTGTAGCGCGGCCAGTTCCTGGGCCGATGGCGCCGCTGCCGTGCTAAACGACGGGATCACCGTGCCCACGACTGTAAAGCCATATTCCCGGGCAAAATAGCCAAAGGTCTCGTGGTCGGTGACCAGCAGCCGTTGCTCTGCCGGAATGGTCTCAACTTGCGCGCGGATCTCCTCGTCCAATGTGGTGAGCGCCGCGGTATAAGCAGCCGCGTTGCTGGCGTAAGCATCCGCATTGGTGGGATCTTGCGCGGCCAGGGCATCGGCAATGGTCGTAACCCAGGTGATCACATTCGGTACGCTGGTCCAGGTGTGGGGATCCACGTGGTGACGGTGTTCGTCGCTGTGGTCTCCTTCGCCTTCTTCGTGTTCGTGCTCATCTTCTGCATGCTCATCGTCGTGCTCGTGCGCCTCGCCCAATTCAGTCAGCTCGATCCCATCATTGACCGCGACCAGTAGACTGCCTTCGGCGCGATTTTCGAGCACGCCCAGCAACGATTCCTCAATGCCCTCCCCGACCACGAAGATCACTTGCGCCTCGCTGATCGCCCGCAGATCGGCCGGGGTAGCGCTATAGCTGTGGGGATCGGCGCCCACCGGGAGCAAAGTCACTAGTTCGATCCGATCTTGGCCGACGTTATGCACCACATCGCCCAGGATGTTGGTGCTGGCCACCACTCGCAGCGGAGCGCGGTTCTCCGCTGATGCCGTGCTGGTCGTGGGCGCAACGGAGTTGCTAGGCGCAGCACAACTCACCAGGGCCATCAACAAAAGACAGCTTACAGCAAGCTGACCCACTTTTTTGAGGGGTAACAAATGGTCGAACATAGCAACTCCTTGAATGCTAACCGTACTATAAATGAGATTTTGTCTCATTTGGTTGTGATTGTACTCGAAGCGACCCGGCGCACCAAACTAGCGCGGTCTCGACAACGGCTTGTTGTGGCGCTCCAATCCATGCGGGGTGGCAAAAAAAGAGCACACAGCTGGTTTGCACGGACCGCTGTGTGCTCTGCGTCGTCACGTGCTCGGTGAGGCTACGGCAACCAGACCGGACGCTGGGCGGGGCTGGTGATCTGCCAGAAGTCGCCGGTGACGGTGTCGAGCACCCAGACCGACAAGGTGATGTTGGGGCCTTTGAGCGGCAATTTATGGAAGAGCAGATAACGTCCGTCGGGCGACCAGACTGGCTGTCCGTGATCAGAATCCGGATCGGTGGTCAAGGCGCGGGCGTTGCTGCCATCGCTGTTCATCAGCCACAATTGTTTGCCCAGGGTGCTACCAGGACCGCTCAACTCTTTGCGCAGAAACGCGATCTGGCTCCCATCGGGCGACCAGGCCGGTGAGCCATCTTCTACCAGCGCAAAGTCCCCGCTCAGATTCCATTGGGTCTGTTCGACCGCGTCGATCAGAAAGAGATGGATGACGTACTGATTTTCCACTTGGCGCAAGAAGTTGATCAACAACTGCGTTGTGCCGGGCCGCCAGATGCCGGGTTCGCCGGTAGCGGTTTCGTAAAATTGAGTGCTGCCATCTTCGAGATTGAGCGTGCCCACCCCACCCAAATCGGGCGAGAGATAGCTCAGGTATTGCCCATCGCTCGACCAGCGGGGTTCAAATGTTAGCTGTTGGCTGTCGGCAAACACGGGCCCATCCTCGCCTGTAGCTAGGTTTAATAACCAGAGCTGTGGCGGACTCGTGGCACCCGCCGCAAATTCGTCGCTGGTGCGCCGGCTATAGGCTAGAAATGCCCCATCAGGTGACCAGCTTGCACCACTGCAGACCGCATCGTCGCAGTCGATCAACACCTCGGGCGTACCTTGGTCCGGCGTCATGCTCCAGATCTGGCTAGAGCCATCTGATGCGAGGACCGCATACACAACGCGGCTGCCATCCGGCGCCACCGCAAAATCCCAAATGCCGTCCGGCAGTTGCGTCAGCTGGATTGGCGTAGCGTCGCTGGTGGAGATGGGCACCGTCAACTCGACCGCAGTCCGGTAAAGTTGCTCGATCCCCGCCGCATCGGGAGCGGTGAAGAGAATTTCGAGCTGGCCCGTTTGGAACTGCCAACGAACTGGCTCGGCCAGGTGATGGCCGCGTTGGCTGCGCAGGCCAGCCGCTAAGGTGACGGTGTAGAAGGTATTGGGCGTCAGACCCGTAACCGGTGTAAAGATCAAGCTGTTGCCATTGCTGCGCAGCGTGCCCGTCACCGCGGGCGACAGCGTCAACTCGGCGCCGTGGTCGGTAAGCGCAATGGGTTGATCAAACCGAATTTCGATCTGGCTGCGGGTCGAGATGCCAGTGGCCTCCTGTGGCGGGTGGAGGCTAACGACTTGCACTTGGATCTGGTCGCCGCGCCAGAAGAGCGCGGCCGTGATGAGGCCGATCAGCCCCAGCGTGAAGAGCAGCCACCGCCAACGCTTGGTGGCAGGCTGCGAGGCCGGCGCGGATAGCCTATTGAAATCTGTATTCATGAGCAGTTGTGATCACGATCTACGCAGCACAGGCTTAATGTCATTACCACTTGACATCTTGGCGGCGGTCGTCGCGATTAAACATATTGGTCGCGGGATGCTTGAGCCAGGTGCGCTCGAATTCCAGTTCCGTCAATTCGCCCTGCACCCAGCGGATTGCTTCCCTGGTCTCGATGAGGATCAGATTTTGTGGCCGATTGTTCGACGCGGAGAGGACGATTGCTCCTACTGGTTCGCGGGCGATACGTGGCAGCCACAGCCAGTGCAACCGAGCGTTCAGTTTCGCCGAAGGATTGGCTTTGGGGGGGTAAGTCCGACGAGAAAGCAACAAACAGGCTGCGCGCTCCGGCCTCTTCGGTGAATTCAACTGCCTGTGGCATAACGCGCAAGCGCCGCAACATCGTGAGCACTTCATAGCGCGTGTTGGCGTCGTCCCATTGGGTTGCTTGGGCTACCTGCTGACGGCAGAGCGACAAGAACTCTTGATATTGCGCATTCGAAGCGGAATCCTCGGGCGATTCGCCGGCCAGCCACTCTATATGGGGCACAGCCTGTTCACATTGTCTGCTCAAGAGATAGAGCTGGGCCAGAAACGTGCGGGCCAAAAAGTGCTGCTGATTAATCACCAACGCTTGGAGCAAATACGCCTCTCCCTGCGCATAATCCCCCTGGCGGCTGTAAATTTCGCCCAAGATCGCCCGTGTTGTCGAGCTGGGGTCTCCGGCATCCAGTGCAGCTTGCGCATGGGATTGCGCAGCCTCTAGCCGGTTATCAAAGAGTTCGGCCATCGCCAAGCTGACCAACGCTTCACTGTTGTGTGGGCGCAAGGCATGCCAGCGTTCCGCGGCTTCAATAGCGGCCGTAGTCTCCCCTGCATAGAGATGCACCTCAAATAGTGTTTGGTAATAAAAAGGATTTTCGCTGGCAAAGGTGCGGAATGGTTCGAGCACGGCCAGGGCTTCCGCGTCCTGGTCACTGCGGGCATAGGCATTAGCCAATAAGCGAGCATCGGCCAATGAGCGCGGTGCTATCGCCAATGCTTGTTGGAAATAGTCGATGGCTTGGGGATAATCCCGCTCGCACAAGTAGCTGACCCCGAGCATGCGCAGGGCAATGAGGCTAAAGGGACGGGCCTCGAGCCATGCCTCGGCTAGTGCTCGGCTGTCGGCACAGGCCTCGTCATCGTTATAGAGGCGCATCCGCAGTACACTGATATCAAAGCGTTGCGGCGGGGCAATGGTTTCGGCCAGCGTCTGGAAATAATCGGCTCCCTGATAATCTTCTTGGAGCAATTTGAGGCTGGCCATACAACTGTAACCATCCGGGTAGATGGTTTCCGGCTGGTTGAAGGCGAACAATTGGGCACAGCTGGCTTCGGCAGTCTGCCAATCATTGCGCTCGATGGCATGGTCGATCAAGAAGGCCAGGACATAGGGATGCTCTGGTTGCAGATCGAGAGCTGGTTGGGCCAACGCCAATGCGGATTCGAGATCGCCGGTCTGGTTTAGGCTGTGGCGTGCCGCCATGATCGACCAGGCGAAAAAGGTGGGTTCCAAGGCTACTGCTTGTGCAAATGCATCACTCGCTTCGTCGACATACTCTAGCTGGTCAGCGATCGAACCCAGTGTCGCCCAGGTCGAGGCCTGCTCTGGTGCCAACGCCACTGCCTGCTGCGCCGCTGCGTGCGCTTCTTCCAACCGGTAAACACCGCTAAGCACGTCGGCCAAGACTTGATGAGTCAAGGCGAGATCGGGTGCCAAGGCGACAGCACGTTCGGCGACGGTCAGTGCTTCTTCAAAATAGTGAGCATGATAGTGGGCCCAAGCCAAGTAGGCAAGGGCCTCGGCATCTTCCGGCGCAAGTTGAACTGCGGCTTCAGTGCTGCGCAAAGCCTGTTGCCACGTGTGTGGTTGGTACAAATAGACATCGGCCAACCGGAGATAGGCCGGGAGATAGCTGGGATCAGCAGCAATGGCGGCGATAGCGCTCGCTTCGGCCTGGACGAGATCGCTCAGGACAAAATATTGGTGGGCGGTGTCGGTCAAGGCGACGGCTTGCGCTCTATTTGGTGTGGCGAGTGGTACCGGGGTCGCAGTGGCGGTGGGGCCAGGTGTCGGTGTGGCAAATGGGGTGGGAGATGGTAGCGCATTTAGGGCACTTTGTAATGGATCGATCGCTGGTTTGGTATCACGATTGCGAGCCACTCCGCCAGGCGTGGTACGCGGCGTACAAGCGGCCAGTAAACCAACACCCAGCAACATCACCAAGAGCAACGACCGACCCCTCACAAAAAAATGCCCCATGAGCATCTCTCCAAACAAATGCAACCGCTATCACGCTTGTGGTAGCAGCGCAACGCAATCGACAACTATCGAATTTTGCCCAATGGCAGACTGGACTGTGGTGCGGGCCGGGTAGGGTGCTTGTAAATAGCGCTCATAGACTTCGTTCATCGCCGCAAAATTGGAAAAATCGGCCAGGTAGACGGTGACCTTGACCGCATTTGCCCAGGATGTTCCAGCAGCCGTGAGCAAGGCCTCTACATTGCGGAAGACCTGTTCGGCCTCGGCGACGAAACCACCGGGTGGCACCTGATTGGTTGTTGGGTCGATTGGGCCTTGCGCGGAGATATAAACGGTAGGACCATGGGCAATCATTGCTGGGGAATAGGGACCTCGCGGCTTGGGGGCGTTGTCGCTTTGAATCGGCTCTCGCATCATTCCTCTTCCTTTGCTTGGGCCTGCACAGTGATACCGGCCAATTGTTCAAACACCTTGACGACCGCAGCATCATCCAGGCGACCATAGCCTGCGGCCGCGGCCATTAAGAACATTTGGTGAGCCGCCGCAGCCAGCGGCAGGGGAAAACGCTCTTGTTTTCCCGTTTCGAGCACAATGCCTAGATCTTTCACAAAGATTTCCACAGCGCTGAGCGGTGTATAATCTCCGGCGAGCATGTGGGGCACTCGGTTTTGGAACATCCAGGACGAGCCGGCGCTGTTGCTGATCACATCATACAATTGTTGCGGTTCGACGCCTGCTTTGACGCCGAGCGCCATCGCTTCAGCCGCCGCAGCAATATGCACACCGGCCAGCAACTGGTTGATCATCTTCACGGTGGAGCCTTGACCCGGCTCGTCGCCGAGGCGATAGACCCGCTCCGCCAGCACAGCCAGCAACGGCTCGCAGCGCTCAAATGCTGCCGGCGAACCAGAAACCATCATGCTAAGTTTACCTTCGGCTGCGCGAGCGACGCCGCCACTCACGGGAGCGTCCAGCAGAATCAGATTTTGGCGTTGTAAGCGTTCACCGAGTTCGCGGGCGAATCCTGGGGCAACCGTGCTACAGACCATGACGACCGCACCAGGGGTAAGCGTGGCAGCGGCATCATTGCCAAATTGCCCAAAGAGAACACTTTCGATCTGCTCGCTGCTCACCACCATCAGCACAAGTACCTCGACTCCTTGGGCGGCAGCCGCAGGTGTCGCGACCCCAATGCCTCCGGCCGCTGTAAACCGTTCTTGTGCCTGAGGGTTGATATCGTAGCCTTGCACGCTAAACCCAGCTCGTACCAGCGTTGTCGCCATGCCCATACCCATCGCGCCCAGGCCGATAAAGCCCACTTTGGGTTTTGTTTCCAGATCCATCGTTGATTTCCCTTATGGTTGAAAATCGACTTCTTCGTCGCGGTTATGGCGTGGCCGATGGACCAGTACCTCAGTGGTGATGCCCATCAATGCGCCGCTAACCCCAATTTTTAAGGCGTTGGCTAACACAGTTACCGGATCGACAATCCGGGCGTCGATCATATCGACCAGTTGGCCGCGCTGTACGTCAAATCCGCAACCATTGCCAGCTTGTTGTACCTGGGCGACAATCGGCGCTACTTCGTAGCCCGAATTGCGCAAGATCGTCTGTAATGGAGCAAGCAAGGCACTCCGCAAGACATTACGCGCCGGCGCTTCCTCCGGGGTGAAGGTGAGTTGATCAAGCGCGGCCAAACATTGCAGGTAAGCCACACCACCGCCGGGGACAACCCCTTCTTGCATCCCCAGCCGGACAACCTGCACTGCCTCTTTGGCGCGGTCTTTGAGATACTCTTGTTCGCTTTCGGTGGCTCCCCCGATCTTAAGTAGGCCAATCCCACCCAGCAATTTGCCTGCTCGTTCCACCAACCGGTCTCGCTCCCGGCCAGTCGCATTGGGAATTTGCTCGCGCACAGTTTGGTAGCGTTTGCGGATGGTGGCGGGGCGCCCTTTGCCACCGATCAAGGTGAAGCCTGAACGAATGGCTTGTACCTCTTCGGCTTGCCCTAGATCGGACAATTGCGCATCCTCAAGGCGGTGATTGGACTCCTGCCGAAAGACGGTGCCGCCGCATAAAACCGCCAAGTCAAGCAAAATCTCATCTTTTTCGTTACCCAATCCTGGGGTCTTGATCGCCAGGGTCGGCAAGATGCCGCGGGTTTTGTTCGCCACGAGAATGGCGAGCGCTTCTTTCTCAATGCCGTTGGCGATCACAACCAAGCCGCGGTCGCTGCCTGTTTCGCGAATCCGGGCCATGATCGGGGCCAATTCGCTGGCTTGCGTGAGATGCCGATTGGTCAGCAACAGATAGGGGTTTTTGAGGATGGCAGTGCCACCTTCGGTGGTAAAATAGGACGAAGCCCAGCCCTGGTTCCACATGGTGCCCTGGATGTATTGGCGATCGTGGACACGGGCGTAGTTGGTGCGCACATCGATCGCCCCATAGGGGCCAACCGTATCGAAGATTTCTTCGATGTAATCGCCCAAGGTGGCATCGCCTGTGATCGTCGTCGCTAGCCCGCGGATATGTTGTGGATCATCGAGAGGGTGGGCTAGGGTCGTCAATGTCTGCAGGATGGCTTGCAACCCGCGCTCAATCCCCCGCCGAATTGGCATTGGGTTATACCCCGCCGCCACCAAGCGTTCCATTTCGTTGAGCACCTGCCGAGCGATGATGACCGCCGTGGTTGCCCCGTCACCTACAGCCTCTTCCATACGCCATGCAATATGGCGCGCCAGAAAGGCCCCCATGGTTTCCCAGCGATTCGGCAACCCTAAAAAGCGGCGAGCAATCGTGGCACCATCGTCGAGCAATTCGGGAGGGCGGCGCGGATTGTCGCGGGCCACCGCAACGCGACGACCCCGAGGTCCTAATGCAACCGCCATCATATCAGTGAGCAGATTAAAGCCTCGACCAAGCGCTTGACGCGCTTCGGGGGCAAAGGCCAAACGTGGATTTCGTCCCATACAAGCAGATTATACTGGTGGAAGCACCGAATCCCCAACCGACATATAAGGCGTAAAACGCCATGCTCTAAACATCGTTGGTCCATCGGCCACTATCCATAGATAGACAGCCTATTGACAAATCACTATAATAGAACTCCCATAGAGCTATTATCCCAGATAAAAGGAGCAAACACCATGTCTTACGAAGCAAAACTGAAGGAATTAGGCTACGAACTGCCGCCCGTAGAGCTCAATGCTGGACGCTTGATGCACGCCGTGCGCACAGGCAACCTCGTCTATACCTCGGGCCAGGTCTCGCGTTTTGGTGGCAAGGAGATCATCGGTAAGGTTGGTACCGACGTCTCCGTTGAACAAGGCTACGAAGGAGCCAAGATGTCGGCTCTCTGCTGCTTGCAGGCAGTCAAGTCGTTGGTCGGTAGCTTAGACAATGTTGTGCGTGTCGTCAAAGTGTTGGGCATGGTCAATGTCGCCCCCGGCTTCTCTAACACTCCGGCCGTGATCCACGGGGCTAGCGATCTCTTTTTGGAAGTCTTTGGCGAAGCTGGCCGCCATGCCCGCAGCGCGGTTGGGATGCAGATCCCTTCCGATTATGCCGTTGAAGTCGAAGTGATCTTCGAGGTGAAGTAAGTATTCAGTGGAGGATTAACTTTCCTTCAACAGAAGTCAGGCCTCGCGCCGAGGCCTGACTTCTTGGATCTTCCCTGAACAACTTCGGAGGGCACTGACCCTTGCTACGAGCCTATTGATTCCCCTCATCCAACCATTCATGTGACCCAATTATGAGCCACGAATTATACCAGAGCCAAGATTTTACCGAGGTGGGTGGTTTCACTTCCGGGATCGAAGGTCCCGGGGTTGACGTTGCCGGCAATCTCTATGCGGTCAACTTTGCCCGCCAACATACGATCGGCAAGGTAACGCCGGCGGGCGAGTCTTCGCTCTTTCTCGAATTACCCAACGGCAGTTGCGGCAACGGGATCCGCTTTACCCGCGCGGGTGAAATGTTGATCGCCGATTATACCAATCACAATATTTTGCGGGTGGACATGGTGGCCTGCGTCCGGGCGAGCTCGCTAGCCGAACGCAACGCCGCGATCAGCGTGCTGGCGCACGAGCCCAGCATGAATCAGCCCAATGATATCGCCATCACCGCCAACGATCTGGTCTTCGCCAGCGATCCTAACTGGAAAGAGAGCTGGGGCCAAATCTGGCGGATCGACCTCCAGGGCCAGGTGACGCTCCTCGAGACCGGCATGGGCACCACCAACGGCATCGAAGTCAGCCCGGACGAGCGTACCCTGTATGTCAATGAAACCGTGCAGCGACGTGTTTGGGCTTATGATCTGGCCGAGGATGGCTCGATCAGCAATAAGCGTTTGATTCACGAATTCCCCGACTTTGGGCTGGATGGGATGCGCTGCGATGTGGTCGGTAATTTGTATGTCACCCGCTGGGGCAAAGGCACCATCGCAAAATTGTCGCCCACTGGCGAGCTGATCCAAGAGATTGGGTTGATCGGCAAGAACTGCACCAACATTGCCTTCGGCGGGCCAGATGGCTGCACAGCCTATGTCACTTTGGCCGATCGCGGGAATGTTGAAACGTTTCGGGTGGAACACCCTGGACGCGAATGGCAATTGGCCCAACGTGGCAAGTAGTGATCGAGGGGATTTCTAATCCCTAGCGCTCGCCCCGCGTTGGAAAGAGGAGAATCACTTTGCGTATTCAATGGCTAGACTCCCTCAAATGGGTGATGGCGATCATCACGAGTTTGTGTTTGACGGGGAGTATCGCAACCGGCAGTTATGCGCAAGGCAGCGAGCCGCCCCTTCGTCCAGCGGCCAGCTTGGCCCCGATCAGTGAGTCGCTGCGCAGCGAGTTTGCGGCGGCTCAGGGGCCAATCTCGTTTTTGGTCATCATGCAAGAGCAGGTGGATGCGGCTGCCAGTGTGCGGGCCAGTAATCTCCTCACAGCTACGCGGGTAGCGAAAACAACCGCACTGTACGCCGAATTGACTGAGGTGGCACAGCGTACCCAAGCCCCACTCTATACTTGGCTCGAAGAGCAAGGGCTCCCCTATCGCCCTTTTTATCTCGTCAACATGATCGAAGTGCGCGGGGATGCCGACGCAGCCGAGGCCATGCGTAGCCTGCCGGGAGTGGCCCGTGTAGTCGCCAATCCGGCAGTTGGATACCAATTTGGGCAGTTGCGGGTGGCCGATGATGTCGTGCAGCAACGAGTTCCCTACGGGCTGCAGTACACGCAGGCAACGGCGCTGTGGAACCTGGGCTACCGCGGGCAAGGCATTGTCATTGCTAGCCAAGATACCGGCGTCGAGTGGGATCATCCGGCGCTGCAGGCGCAGTATCGTGGAGTGACCGGCGATTCAGTTGATCACCGTTACAACTGGTTCGATGCTTGGCCGGATGCAGGACGCCCTGCACGTTGTGATGCCGATTTGCAAGTTCCCTGTGACGACCACGGGCACGGCACGCATACCGTGGGTACAATGATTGGCGATGCTAGCGCTGCGGGGGGAATGCCACTGGGGATGGCGCCGGAAGCCGAGTGGATTGGCTGCCGGAATATGGATCATGGCGTGGGGACGCCCAGTAGCTACACCGCCTGTTTCGAATTTTTCTTCGCGCCCTATCCGCAAAATGGCGACCCAATGGTCGATGGTCAGCCCGAGCTGGCGCCCGACATCATCAATAACTCGTGGGGGTGCCCGCCGGCTGAAGGCTGCGATGCTTATAGCTTGCAACAAGTGGTGCAAACTGTGCGTGCAGCTGGACAGATGATTGTTGCTTCGGCGGGGAATACCGGTCCACGCTGCAACTCGGTGAATGTGCCCATTGCGCTCTACGATGAAGTATTCACGGTTGGCGCCCACGACAGCAACGGCACGATAGCTGGGTTTAGCAGCCGTGGCCCCGTCAATATTGATGGCAGTGGCCGCAGCAAGCCCGATCTGGTCGCGCCGGGTGTAGGGGTCTATTCCAGCATGGTGAATCACTCCTATGCTACCCTCAACGGCACCAGTATGGCTGCCCCGCATGTGGCAGGCGCGGTGGCACTGCTCTGGTCGGCTGTGCCTACCCTTACGGGGCAGATCGACCTGACCGAGCAAGTGCTGCTCAAATCCGCCGTGCCGGTGGAATTTACCCAATGTGCGGATGGCACCGAGCCAGTTGTGCCCAATCATACCTATGGCTTTGGCCGATTGGATGTGTTGGCCGCGGTGGAATTGGCCCAGCAACCAAGCGAGTTGACCGTTCAAGTCATCGATACAACCGGGGCACCCGTGAGCGGTTTGGCCATTACCGTCACCGATCAGCTGACCGGTTATCTGTATCCCGCAGTGACCGACACGCAGGGCCAAGCAGTTTTCTCTGGAATGTTGGCTGGGGAATATCGCCTCACGACCGCGGAGCCAACCCGCTTTGCGCCCATGCCTCTGCAAGTCGCTAAGGGGGATGAGCTAACCATTGAGCTGAGCGAAGTTGCGTCATTCGACTGGCAACTCTTTTTCCCATGGATCGAATCGCAAGAGGGTGCAGGTGAGTGAACTAACCATTTTAGTGCCTGGCTTTATGGATGGCGAAAACTATCTGGTGCCTCTGGCCAAGGCCTTGAGGAAGTTAGGGGTCGAAGCAGAAGTGATCTCGCCTCAGCCCAGCAATGGTACTGTCCCAATTGATGAGCTGGCTGCCATGCTTGCGGAGCGTATTGAGCAGCGATTCACCAGCGGAGAAGCGCTCAATTTGATGGGGTTCAGTATGGGGGGCCTAATCACCCGCTATTACATCCAACGACTGGGCGGGTTGGCGCGTGTTCGGCGTTTGGTCACCCTGGCGGCACCGCACCGGGGCACTTATACCGCTTACTGCTTCAATCGCCCGGCTTGTCTGCAAATGCGGCCGGGCAATCCATGGCTTGCAGAATTGAATCGGGATCTCTCGGCCCTGACCGCGATCAACTTTACGTCGATCTGGACCCCGCTAGACTTGATGATCATCCCGGCCAATCATTCGGTGCTGCCAGTGGGCAAGATGATCTCAGTGATTTCGCCGTTGCACGCTGCTTTGCCCTTTGACCCGCGCATCGTGCGGATGATTGCGCGTGAGGTGCGCGAACCGGTCCGGGAGCCGGTAGCGGTTTAGCCCGACTGAGCCACGGCCACGGGCGGCACATCGCCAATCAAGCGGGTGCCGCATTGCGGGCAAAACTTGTCGTCTGGACGGATCTCTGCCTGGCAGGTTGGGCAAAGTGCGTTCGCTTGCTCATTGCGCACGGCGGATTTGGTTGTCCGCCGGCGCAGAATCTCGGCTTCAATTTCGGCTTCCAGATCGATGCTGCTGGGCGCGGTCTGTTCGATCCGGCGTAAGAGGGCGATTGCTTGGTGGCGCAAACGCTGGTCCATTCGCTCGAAATCCTCGGCGCTCAGTTTCCCAGTCTGATAGTCAAACTCCAGCTCTTTGATGGTCAACAAAAGTGTATCTTTGCGTTGAATCAGCTCCGCTAGTGGGCCATCTTCATCAAGCAGTACCGCGCGAGACGGCTGCAGGATCGGCAGAGCCACATACCAGACAGTGAGCGCCGCGAGCAGGAATGCAAACAGCAAGGTTATCCAGAGCACAAGCTTCCTCTTCTGAACGAACTGGGAAGTACGCAGTTGGCGAACAAGTTCGCTGCTTCCCAACACCGATATGACAAGTTTGGGCTACGGGCACGTGGCCAAGCAGCTAAACCGGAGCCGCAGCTGATGTAGCGGCTGCGGTGACGGTCTGTTCGCGACGCAGCGGGTGCGGCCATAGACAGAGCAACGTGCCTAGCACCAACACCAGGCCCCCAATCCACAACCATACCGTCAATGGGTTGACGTAGATGGTAAAGGTTGCTGTAGCGCCCCCTTGTTCCCAGCCATTGATCAAGACATAAATATCTTCGCTTGGGCGCACATAAAGCCCGACCTCGCTAGTATTCATATCCAGATTTTTGTCATAGACATTCCGCTGGGCTTGAATGATGCCCAACTCGCGGCCGGTATAATCTTGCAAGGTGAGGCTGGTGGTAAATTGTTGGTGATTGGAGGCGCGTTCTTGTTCCAGGCCGAGATAGGTTAAGGTGTAACCTGCCAGCGTGACTTGCTCTCCGCGGGCTAAGGTGACGGTGGTTTCAGACTGGTAAAAGCCATTGCCGATGATCGCCAACCCCATCATCACAATGCCGAGGTGAACGATGTACCCGCCATAGCGTTGGCCGTTGCGACGTATCAGTTGATAGGCCGCCATCGCTGGATTTTCATCACTGGTCGCGCGCCGGGCTTGGATGCCCCGCACATACTCTTGGATGATGGTGGCAGTGACCAAAACGCAGACCGACAATCCGGCAACTGGGTAGGGCTGCGGGCTATAAAAAGCAAAGCCCACCGCGAAGAGCGCTGTTGCTAGGAGCGGCCAGGTAAATTGTTTTTGCAAGAGGGCCAGACTCGTGCGCCGCCAACCCAGCAAAGGACCGACACCCATCAACAAGAATAAGAGAATGAAGAGCGGGCCATTGACCTTGTTGAACCATGGGGCGTTGACCGAAATTTTACTGCCGGTCAGGATCTCACTAAAGAGCGGAAACATTGTGCCCCACAGCGTCGTGAAGGTGAGGCCGGTGAAGAGCCAGTTGTTGGCGAGAAATGCTGCTTCGCGGCTGGTGGCCGAGTCGATCTCGTTTTCGCTACGCAACAGGGGTAAACGGTGAAAGAGCAGCCAGAGAAAGCCAATTGCGTTTAAGCCCAAAAAGCCTAAGAAGAATGGGCCCACATCACTCAGCGCAAAACTGTGGACACTTTCCAGGATGCCACTCCGCGTAAAGAAGGTCCCTAGGATTACCAAGAAATAGGTGAGCCAGACCAAGACCATGTTCCAGATCTTGAGGCTGCCCCGCCGCTCTTGGATCAAAATGCTGTGCAGAAAGGCGGTGCCCGTGAGCCAAGGCAAGAAGCTGGCATTCTCCACCGGATCCCATGCCCAGTAGCCACCCCAGCCTAACTCCAGATAGGCCCACTGGCTGCCCATCAGAATCCCGACTGAGAGAAACATCCAGGGGATGAGCGTCCAGCGGCGGATGATCGTTACCCATTGGTTGCCAACCTGCTTGCTGATCAGTGCCGCGACGGCAAAGGCGAAGGGCACGGCCAATCCCACATACCCCAGATAGAGCATTACCGGATGGATGACCATCCAGTAATTTTGCAGCAGCGGATTAAGGCCGCGGCCATCAGCGGGGGCAAAGGTGAAGAGCTTGAATGGATTGGCACTGAAGACGAGCAACACCAGAAAGAAGCCACTGGTGAGCAGCATCGTCATATTGACATAGGGCATCAAGGTGACGTGCCGGTGCCGGAAGGTGTATGCAACCGCCACACTATACAGGCTCAAGATCAGCGCCCAAAAGAGCAGGCTGCCGGATTGTCCACCCCATAAGGCCGCAAATTTATAGAAGGTCGGCAGCATGCGTTCGGAGTGGTTCCAGACATAATCGACCTGAAATTGGTCGGTCAACAACCCATACCAAAGAATGCAGCAGGCAAAGAAGACCAATCCCGCTAGTGCATAGACCGCGTGAAAGCTACTTTCGACCAGCCCGGCATGACGGCGTTGGCCGCCCAAATAGCCTGCTGCTGCACCAAAGAGCGCCAGCAAGAGGGCGGTCACCAAGACCAAATAGCCGAGATTAAAGAGCATGATTTACTCCTGCAGAAATCACAATATGCTAACGGGGCTGGACTGTATTATCGCATCCGTAAGCATACCAAAGTCGCCACAACTGGCTGCTACTTCTGGCAGATATTGTTGTGCCACAAGCAAGAACCTAGAGTCTTTACGGTGCCGGCCGGATCGCCGCCAAGCGCTGGGCAAGATCCGTTTCACTCAACACCGGGCCGATCACCACACTGGCGATCTCGCCTTCTGGGGTAATAAAGAAGGTTTCCGGCACCCCTTGAATCCCATAGCGTCGTGCCGCTTCGCTTTGCAGATCGGGTCCGTTGGGGTAGGTAATATCGTATTCGGCTAGATAGGCCAACGCAGAATGCTCTTGGTCGAGATAGTCCAAGCCGAGGAAGACAATGTCATTGGGTTGCTCGCGGCGCCAGGCTTCCTCAAGCAAGGCGGCTTCAGCTCGGCAAGGATCGCACCAACTCGCCCAAAAGTTGATCACCACCCCTTTACCGCGCAGATCGCTTAAGTGGACGGTTTCGCCAGTAAAGGTGGTGAAGGAGATATCGGGCGCAGTACCTGTGGCCCGTTTCTGCGAGATGTTCTGGCGCTGTAACCCAATGGCCAAGAACCAGACAAAGGCGAGCAGACCGCCGACGATGATCAAGCGCCAGACCAACATCCGGCGGGCCAGGGCAGGGTCACGCTGGGGCTCTTCCGCCGGTGCCGGATACTCAACGGCCAGATCGCCGACTGTTTGCGTTTGTTCAGCCATATCGTTTTAACTCCTCATCCAAACGACGAGCGTAAGGCTCATCTTCCTGTGCGAGTGGCATTGTCGATGAGGGCAAAGTTGACTGAGTCGGGCGTGCAAATAAAGAACGTCCGCGGACCAATAAAAAGATTGCCCCGCCCCCTACAACCACAATTGGCAAGATCCAGGCCAACAAATTAAAGCCCGAACGGGGGGGCTCCCCCAATACTTGAGGACCATATTGGGCCAGGAAATAAGCTTTGATCGACTCTGCATCTTCGCCTTCAGCCAACTTCAAGGCAATCTCTTGGCGCATCTGTTCGCACGCTTTGAGATCGCAGGTGTCGAGCCGTACACCCGAACAGAGCGGGCACCATAACTCCCGAGCTACCGCATTGACTTGATCCATCGTCACTGCTTGCTCAGCAGTTTGAGCATGAACCGGTTGCCCCCCGACAGCGAGCAGCAACCAGATAAGGGCGATCCAAAGCCAGTGCTGTTTCATACAGCCAAGTGATCCTTATCGACAATCTGGAAGAGTTCGCGTGCTTGTTCAAAACCACGCAATCTCCGCCAGCCCGCGCTCATAACCTGATCGGGACTGAGTTCAAGTTGCTCTAACTCAAGCAAGGCTAGGGTATTGGCACTCAATAAGATTTGCCCTGGCTGAGCTTCTTCTTCCAAGCGCTTCGCCAAATTGACCTCGCTCCCGATCGCCGTGAAATTCATTAAATTTGCCGTGCCAATATTCCCGACGATCGCTTCTCCCGTGTGGATGCCTGCCCGAATATTCATCACAGGTTGGCCCGCAGCGTTTGACCAATTCCACTCATGGACTCGGCGGCGCATCTCCAAGGCACTGCGCACGGCCAGGGTTGCATGGTTGTCTCGCTGCATTGGTACATTAAACAGCGCCATGAACCCATCTCCCATGATCTTATCCAAATAGCCACTATTCTCCAAGACAGAGGTTGTGAGTAGCGAAAAGTACTCATTCAAGATGCGCACAACTTCGTCGGGGGCATAGCTATTGGTAAGCGATGTAAAATCGCAAAAATCCAGAAAGAGAATGGTGACAGTTTGACGCTCGCCACCCAGGCTTGGGGGTGTTGGGCTAGCTAGGACACTCTCAATGAGTGGGGCCGCCATGTAGTGGCGTAACTTTTTATTGGCCTCGATCAATTGCTCCTGGAGCAGCATATTGTTGCGCCGCAATTGCACACGCTCAAGCGCTTGGCGAATGTGTTTGCGCAGTTCTTTGAGCGCAACCGGCTTGCTAATAAAATCGTCAGCCCCGCTGAGCAAGGCTTTGACCGCTAATTGCTCGGATGATAGCGCACTGATCATCACTACCCCGACGAGTTGATCCTCTTCGCGAATGGCTTTGAGCACCTCCACTCCATCCATTTTGGGAAGCAAGACATCCATCAGAATCAGTTCCGGGCGAATCCTGCGGAACTCGCTGAGTGCCTCCGCGCCGTCATGTGCTTCGTGAACAATTAGCCCTTCCCCCTTGAGTACCATACTCAAGAGTTGCAACGTGGCCGGTTCATCATCCACAATGAGGATGTGGATGGGTTCTGTTCTGGGGACAGGCAAATCCACCATTTTTATGTAGTAATACGTATCTCGGCACGAATCGGATCAACCATACTGCTTACCATAACCCATTATACTATAATTAAATTTAGAGCCTATCCTGAAACTGGTTGCAGTTCCTGAAACGAGCTCCGCCCACTGGGTGAGAACCAGAATCTTCGGATAAACGCTTAGCGCGGTATGATGCATTGTGGTGGATAGACGCTGGAAGTTTGGCGAGGGGTTATTCTGCGTACCTTCCTGACGAACTTCGCGATCACTCCTAGCAGGTGTACAATAAGTAGCTACTTTGTCAAGGGCTATGGCTGCCGTAGCGCCTCTAGACCAGCTTGGCAATAAGGTACGCGATGTATTCGAGAATATGATGAAGAAGCAAGAGAAGCGACCCGAAGATACGACAGTGGTAGTTGCCATGAGCGGCGGTGTAGATAGCTCGGTGGCAGCCGCTTTATTGGTCGAACAGGGATACAATTGTATTGGGATTATGATGCGGCTTTGGGCCGAGGTTAGCGTGGGCGAAGGCTCAACCAACAAATGTTGCAGCCTAGAGAGCGTCAATGACGCGCGCCGTGTCGCTGATAGCTTAGGTATCCCGTTTTATCTGATCAACGTCGAGCAACCCTTCAAAAGCCAAGTGGTAGATTTTTTCATCGAAAGTCATAGTGCTGGTTTAACGCCAAATCCATGTTTGGCTTGTAATCGGCATATCCGGTTTGACTATTTGTTGAATTATGCACGGCGGCTGGGGGCCGATTATTTGGCAACGGGACATTATGCCCAGTTGCGTTACGCGGATGATGGCACGGTGCAATTGCTCAAGGGCGTCGACGAGCGTAAAGATCAAAGCTATGTGTTAAGCGTCTTGAGTCAGGCTGAATTACGTGATGTGCTTTTCCCGATCGGTGGCTATCCTAAGGCCGAAGTACGAAAAATCGCAGCCGAGCGGGGTCTGCCCGTTGCCAGCAAGCACGATTCAATGGATCTATGCTTCATTGCGGACGATGATTACCGGCGCTTCCTGCGCGACTGGGCTGCATCAGCTATGCAGCCTGGGCCTATTGTGGATCGCAGCGGCCGGGTTTGGGGCCAACATCAGGGCTTGCCCGGCTATACGATCGGCCAGCGCAAGGGATTGGGCATTAGCGGAACGCCAGAACCCTTCTTTGTGTTGGAACTTGACCATGCTCGCAACACGTTGGTGGTTGGCAGCGAGGCAGAGCTTGGGGCAGATCGGCTGATCGCAACCGGAGTCAATTGGACATTGGATCGCCCCGTGACACCGGGACAGGCCGTGCAGTGCAAAATTCGCTATAAGGCCCGTGCGGTGGATTGTACTTTGCATCCGCTGAGTGATGACGAGGTGGAAGTGCGTTTTACTGAGCCGCTGCGGGACATTTCGCCGGGGCAGGGTGCCGTCTTTTATGATGGTGACCTCTGCCTGGGTGGGGGCATTATTCGCCGTTGAGCTGAGGGCAAAGCAAGCAATGGATCTGAAAGGAAAAGTGGCATGATCAGTGCAACGATTCGCGACATTGCGATTATCATTATTGCCCTACAGACCATCGTGATCGGTGTGCTTTTGGGCGTGCTGGTTTGGCAATTATGGCGGCTGGCCCAGATGATCCAGAACGAGATCAAGCCGATTATTCAAGATACGCAAGACACGGTCAACACCGTGCGCGGGACGGCCAATTTTGTCAGCGACAATGTTTTTCAACCTGTGGCCAAAACCAGCAGTCGGCTGGTGCGCTACCGTCGCACCCTCGAGTCATTGACCGCAGAATTGCGCCCACGTCGCAACTCGCCACCTCCTGCACCACCGGCTACGCCCGAATAAGGACGCAGCGAAGCACAAAGGAACAAAAATGCCTGCTCACATGTGAGCAGGCATTTTTTTATGAAAAGCCATTTACAAGGTGTTGTGGCCCGTGAATGCTCCACACCAGCAGAAACAGGGCACAGACATTCTGAGTTGTTTCTTAGACTTGTTGAATGGATGCAAACAGCTTATTCAAATTCCTCGCGCTTGCCGATGCGATCCAAAATCGCAGTGCCACCGAGGGCCAACGCTGCTACAGCCGGCAGGAGTGGATCCGTTCGCAACCCGGTAAATTCCATGCCAACGAAGAGTAAGAGCATCAATGTGCCCAGGCTTAGGAGCGTGTTGCTGAATAAGTGCTTGTTCATGTAGCTTCCTTGTAGCGAAGCCAGCTGCGCATCTAGAATCATCTACTGCGTTGTTCAATCGCTTGTAGACGACGAGCTGGCATTCGAAACATCAATGTTGCCCACGTGCAACAACCAGTCGATCGGCGAAAAGTGCCCGCCAAAACAGGTTGCATTATAGCCAGAAGTGTCCGAGCGACAAGTTCGATATCAACAGTTTCAGGGCTGATCTAGGAGATCGCGCTTGCATTTTCGAAAAACGTAGCTGGATCGTAGGTTAATCGCTGAAAAAGGAACCGAGTGTGATCCAGAATTTGTGCCTTTTCGCTTCCCCTAGACTACCATTGATCTAATCACCACTTACTGCTTGCGCAGCCGACTGTTTTTCGGCAGCTAATTGTTCCGAAGCTGGTGATTGGGCCAAGGCGACTGCGGCAAACAGCACTAGATTGATCCAGATCAGATCCGCTACCAGTAGGTGGACAATTTGTAGCCAAACCGGTGCCCGCAGGAGCACATTAAGCATCCCTAAGGCAAGTTGGGCAATAAAGAGTCCACCGACCAGCCAAGCAAAGCGCTGTCCCGTGGCTGATGGACGCTGCTGGCTCACCCACCAGAGGGTGATTGCGAGTATCCCACCGACGGCAAAGGCCATCAGAGGATGATAGATGCGCAAGTCCACCAGCGTAGCCACGACCACGGAATCTTCTGGTGAAATGCCCGCACCTAAGAGCAGCGTATCACCCAGCGCAGTGACACCACCACCCGCGCCCAATACGGCAGTAGCAATGAGCGAGGCGATGAGCAACCAGCCGATCACCCCTTGGCCGCGGATCCGCAATCCCGTGCCACCGCTTGCCCACCAGGCAGTGAGGGTCAGCGCACCGAGCAACAAAAATGTATTGAGTAGGTGACTCGCCATCCAATAGGCCCGGGCAATGGTTGCATTATCGGCAACATACTCGAGCAACACGAGTCCGGCCCCGATTAGTGCTTCGACGATCAGCAGTACAGCAGAAGCTACAGCCCCGCCGCGTACGCGATGTCCAGCAGGGTAGGCGCGCCAAGCCCAAATTAACAAGATGAGCATCCCGATCAGAGCCAACCCGCTCGAGAGTCGATGCGAATACTCAATCAACGTTTCGATATTGGCTGCTCGCGGCACCACTTCCCCATTACAGAGTGGCCAATGGCTACCACAACCAGCCCCCGAGCCTGTCGCTCGGACAAATGCCCCCCACAAGATGACAAGTAAGTTATAGCCCAATACAAGCCAAGCAGCTCGTGCAAAAGCCGTCCGGTTGTTCATCATAGCCTCCTTGTTTGTGCATTTTACCACAAACTCCAAGAAGGGCGAGTTTGGAGACTGAAATAAGTGACTTGGCCGGCAAAAAAGGCAGCTGTATAATAAGCCATTCCGATTCGTTCGGCCTTTCCTCTCATTTTGCACCACCCGTTCTATTGTTTATCTCAAAAGCACTGGGCTCACTGGATGGCTTGGCCAAGTATCCGTGGGCCATAAACACTTTTGAGATATTTCTAAAGGAGAAGAGAAGATGAACGTCAGTTCCCCCTGTTGGCGTCTGCTTGTCGTGCGCAGGTGTGCATTAGCTCTGGGCTTTTGTGCTGGATTATGTCTGGTGTTGGGAATAGGGTTGGGTGTGCGAGCGGAAGGCAACGATACGGCTGTCGCACCCGAAGCTTTGGGCAGTATCAGTGGTACAGTGCGCGATGATCAAAATCAGCCACTAAGCGGCATTACGGTGACGCTGTATAGTTTTCCTTATGGCATAGGACCGATTCCGCTGCGCACGACCACAACCCTGACCGATGGACAGTTTACTTTTCTGGCCTTGCGGGCTGGGCGTTATCTCTTGGGGTTTGCCAGTACCGATGGTACCTGGGCGCGTGAATATTACCAGGATGCGCCTACGTTGGGGGAGGCCACTGAAATCGTCATTGCCGGGAATCATGTGACGGGGCTGGATGTGGTGTTGGATCGAGCTGGGGCGATTGAAGGCATGATCAACATCATGCCCGGACTGTTGCCCCGCGGTGGTGAAGTCGCACTCTATCAAGAAGCGGATGGCTATTGGCAAGCAATTGCTTATACAACATTGGTGACGCCCACCGGTACCTACCAATTGAGCGAGATTTTTTCTGGCACCTATCGGGTCTGTGCGACCGGTTGGTTGGACCCATGGGGGCTTGAGGAGCAATTTGCCAGTTGTTATGGGGGCGGTTTTGTCGAAGAGGCAACCGATATTGTCGTGACAACCGGTGAGATCATATCGGGCATCGATTTTTCCTTGGGGGAAGGTAAGTACGATGGTGAGATTGGGGGGCGCGTGACTTCCGCGGGTGCTCCAGTCGCTGGTATCGAGGTCTCTCTTTACAACTATGTCCCTGGGGCACCTGAGTACACTAGTCTGCTAGTTTACACGCGAACTAATGCGGCTGGTGAGTATTCGTTCGGTGGATTGAGCGGGGGAATCTATGCTGTCGGTTTTTCCGACCCGACTGGAGAATATACAACGGTCTATTATCCGAGCCAAAGGACGCTTTACGGCGCTTCCCCAATCTACTTGTTGACGAACGAGATTCTCGACAGCATCAATGGGGAGTTGCAATTGGCTGGCGCGATCAGCGGCCGGTTGCTCTCCGCAGTGGGCTCTCCGATGTCGACCGGTTGGATCGATCTCTATTACTTCGTAGATGGCTACTGGGAACCACAATTCCCCACCGCTTCTCGTGATGAGAATGGCTATTACACCTTGAGCGGGTTGACGCCGGGTATCTATCGGATCTGTTTCCCCTTTGAGTTTCTTGTGGGGCAGCCGCCGATTTATGGGTTTTTCTACATGAATTGCTATGGTAGCGACCGTTTTGCTGATGATAGCTTGTCGACGGCTATCGATTTAATGGTCGAATCGGGCGAGACGCTCACCGATATTAATAGTGTGGTTGGTCCTGAACTTCTGCTCTTTCCGCAGATTTCCCGCTAGGCTAGGTGCAGCGAAACCAGACTAGCTCAACGGCGTTCCCAGGTGTAGGATGGCAGCTACACGCGATCCTACACCTGGGTGACAGGCGCGCTATCCATCTGATTTATCCATGAGTTTGCTGATTGACCAGTCTGCAATTGGGGTATACAATGGGCTGAGCTCTCGGTATTTCATCCTATTAGGCCCTTGAATATCCATGTTGCAATTTTATCGATTGTGCCGATTTCGCGGCTTTTTCACTACCCTTTTGACCTGCTTGTTGTTGAGTAGTTGTAGCAATCAAGCGGAACAAATGGTTGGGTTACGGCCTGCTTCACGCCTACCCAACGTGGTGGAAGCTTACCTGCAGGAATATCAACCCGGCCCCTTGCCGCGCCTCTTCCAAACTACTTATATCTATGACCGCAACGGCGTTCAGTTAGCCGAACTCTTTGGAGAAGGGCGGCGTACTTGGGTCAGTCTCGACAAGATTTCGCCCTATTTGCTCGAAGCAACGATTGCTACAGAAGATGTAACGTTTTACACCAATCTTGGCATCGACCCCTTCCGGATCGCCGCCGCTGTGCTCTCGAATACCACCGAAGGGCGGATTATCTCTGGCGCTAGTACCATTACCATGCAGTTGGCGCGTAATCTCTTCTTGGGCCCCGAGCAGCGCTATGATGCGTCGATGGACCGCAAAATGCTCGAAGCCGGGC
>CAZMRA010000033.1:0-2611 GCA_964568485.1 uncultured Caldilineaceae bacterium
TCGAACAACCGTGAAGGCGGGTAATCGGACTTGCTCCTGGCAATTGTCAATAACTCTGCAGCAGGAACTTACCGTTGCGGGACAGTGCCGGACTCGTTCACTGCATTTCTCCTCTGTGGCTGCGCCACAACCGTTAAAATGCGGAACCCACCGGGCTTCCCCCTTGATGCGCTTCGCGTCCGAGCGATAGCGCACCTTCACATTCAATAGCTATTCAATTGCCGGCGAGTATACATCACGCCGCGCTTTGCTGCAAACTGATATAAAGGCCGAGCATCCAACCGGGCAGAGAAGACCATTCTTCATCCATCCGCCAACTGCGACGCTTACGATTGCCCCGCCTGGCACGTTTCAGCTTTTCGTCAACAGTTGCGCAGATTGAAAAACGCCGCGCTCATACTGCTGGACTGCCTCGGCCCACGTCAGATTGGCATCCCCAATCCCCAGCCCGGCGAGCAGCGCAAAGTGAAAATCGAGCGGATGCTGTTCTGCTCGCCGCGGCACGAGACTAGTGACATCACCTAACGTCGCGAAGATGGCCGCATCTTGCGGCTCATCCTCTAATTCGTCTTGGCTAAAGGCCAGCCCGGCCACATGCTCATCTGCGTGAAAATAGTGAACATCCAATCCCTGGGCAGCATAGATGCGATAGCCAATCAGCCAGATGCCCTGCTCGCGGGCAATCTCGCTGGCCAATTTGTTAAACCCGACCTTCGCCACCAAAGCGGGGGCAAAATAGGCGGTGATCCACGCGCCGCTGGGCCGCAGCAAGATCGCTGGTCCGCTGGGCCCGGCGTACAGATAGCGTTCCGCCAAGGCTTGATTCGCCTGCTCCAAGGTGGTGCCATGCAGATGCAGATTGAAGATGTCGCGAAAACTGTGCTCCGGCGCTCCCCAAGCTGGCCCACGCCAAGCCGGTGCGGGAGCAGCGGCGGGTGTGGCTGGCGGCTGAGTGGGGCCAGAGATGCGTTCTCGCAATTGATTTAACCATTTTCTCATTTCATTTTCTCCCTAATTGCGCTAAACTGCATTCGAGGACGATTCATATTTCCAGAAATTGTCTATGTTTTGCAATAATTATGTACAATGTTACTTTATCGAAAAATTCGTAAGCGCGCCCTAGTCGGCGACGCTCTTAGTTCATAGCATACACTATGTCACTTGCACTCTATCTTGCCTTAAAAGAAGTTTGGTACAACAAAGGCCGCTTTCTGCTCATTGCGCTGATTGTAGGACTAATCACTACACTGGTGCTCTTTATCGCTGCGCTGGCCGAAGGGCTAGGCAATGGGAACCGCGAGTATATCGAAAAACTCGATGGTGAATTGGTAGTCTACCAAGAAAAGGTTGATCTATCGATCCCAAGTAGTCGCCTGGGAAGATCAACGGCCAACGCACTCAAGCGGGTTCCAGGGGTAGCCAGTGTCGGGCAAGTCTTTTTTGCCAGCGCCACCCTCGTCTTTGGAGATCAGGATGATTTGGACATCTCCCTCGTTGGGGTAGAACCAGGACAACCGGGTGAACCTACAGCCTGGCAAGGGCGCGGCTTGGAACGGAACCGCGGCAACGAAGCAGTGATCGACAGCAATGTAGCAGAACGCCGCAATGTGAAGGTCGGCGATCAGCTGCGGCTGCGAGTAACCCAAGGGCTGAAAGAGGAATTTTATAACTTAACTGTGGTTGGTATCAGCGATGGTCGCCAATATTCCTTGATGCCCTCGATCTTTGTACCCTATCGCACTTGGGAACAGGTCCGCCCCCAAGGCGAAGTCAGCGATAGCACCGGTGAATTCACCTCCAACATCGCGGTGGTCAAACTCGTGGACCCCAACGATGAAGCCAAGATAATCGACCGCCTAGAGGCTGCCGTCGGCAAGATCGAGGTGGTTGATCGCAAAGCTGCCTACGAAGCAACTCCTGGTTATACGGCCCAGAAAAGCACGCTAGATACGCAACGCTATTTCACATTTTTTATCGGCCTCTTGGTCATTGGCGGCTTTTTCCAAATTCAAACGCTGCAAAAAGTGGCCCAAATCGGCATGTTGAAAGCTGTCGGAGCTTCTAACGTAACCATTGCCGCTACGGCCCTCACCCAGATCATTACAGTCAATGCGTTTGGGGTGGCCGTAGGTGCGCTGGGATCACTCGCATTGGGCGCCAGTTTCCCGCCGGGCATCCCCATTGTCTTTACCGGAGACGCAGTGGCAACCGCAGTTGGTGTGCTGATGTTGATCGGCCCAGCTGGTGGAATGGTTTCGGTGTGGGCACTCTTGAAAATTGAGCCCTTGAGTGCGCTGGGATTGGCCCAATAAGCAGCTTAGGCAGTGGAGAGAAGATGGAAGCAGTTTTACAAGCCGACGCGGTCAGCAAATTGTATGGCAGTGGCTCCACCACCGTGAAGGCGGTCGATGATGTTTCGCTGAGTGTTCAGCCGGGGGAATTTGTGGCGCTGGTTGGCCCCAGCGGTTCCGGGAAAACCAGCATGTTGGCCATGCTGGCCGGGCTACTCAAACCTTCATCGGGGCAGATTCGGATCGCCGGAGAAGATTTGACGGCCATGAGCGAGCGGCGACGCACGCGTTTTCGGGGGCAAGCCATTGGCTTTGCCTTC
>CAZMRA010000033.1:2621-9116 GCA_964568485.1 uncultured Caldilineaceae bacterium
ACCACTTTCGGATGCCTCGAATAGCGCATTGTGAAAGCGATTGGCTTTGCCTTCCAAGCGAATAATTTAGTCCCCTATCTCACTGCGCTCGAAAATGTCGAGCTGATGTTGCGCCTCAATGGCAAACTAGACAGCAAGCACCGTCAGCAAGCCAAAGCACTCTTGGCCCGGCTTGGACTGGGCGAACGCTTGCAGAATTATCCAGCGCAGCTTTCGGGCGGTCAGCAACAGCGGGTGGCAATTGCGCGAGCCTTGATCCACGAGCCAGAGATTGTCTTGGCCGATGAGCCGACGGCCAGCTTGGACACCGAGCGGGCGAATCAAGTGGTGGCCACCTTTGCCGAATTGATCCATGAACAGAAGCGCGCCGGCATCATGGTCACACACGATCTACGCATGTGCCAATATGTCGACCGCGTCATCCGCATGGTCGACGGCAAAATTAGCCAGGTCCTCACCGACCCTGAAGAGATCCGCGCCCTGGCTGATCGCTACGCTGCGGGCTAATCATCAACTCGCAGCGCCGTTTGCTCCTGTTCAGCCGCCTGGACAGCGAACCTCCTCCCCACGTTCACCCTCTGTGACACAACCTGTCTAGGCACCCGGCTTGGCCGAAGGTTGGCGCAGCCGCGCCGTTTGCTGCTGCATCAATACCGCGCCCCGCTGCACAAAATCCAACACCAGCGCCAACGCCTCATCATCATACCGCGCCAGTAGATCCTGAATCGTCGCCTCGGCCAGTGGGCCATAGATGGCCGCGAATTCCGGCCGGTTCCCCGCTTCTGGAATCAGCTCGATCACGACCCGGCGTCGATCGTGTGGATCGGCAGCCCGACGGACAAAGCCGTGCTGCTCCAATCGATCGATCACACCCGTGATCGCGCCGGTGGTCAAGCCGGTGAGCATAGCCAGCTCACCAGCGGTGATCGGCCCCGCCTCCTGCAGCAGATGCAGAGCCTTGCCATCGGTGGGATGCAGCCCCAACCGCAGCGAAGCCGCTTGATGAAATATGACAGTCCACGTGCTTAAGCGGGCAATCGCCTGCATAAATTCACTGAGCAAAGCCTCACGGTCGGGTTGAGCAGTGGCAGATGGGCCCATAACTTTTGCTTTGAAACCTTTTTGAACTTATCACGTAATTATCTTATCCACTAAGATAATTAACAACTAAGAATTACTTTAAGTATACAGCAGTTGAGTGAACGAGAGCGAAATAGGAATAGGAGAAAAGCACGATGAATATCTACACGGGATTTTCTGAGTCATTGCAGGTTACTGGCGTTGCGGCTGAGGACGAAGCGGCAATTCAGCAATTGTTCCAACGGATGATGGATGCGTGGGCAGCGGGCGATGCGGTCGCGTATGGCGAGATCTTCACGGAGGATGCCGATTATGCCGCCTTCGATGGCGTTAATCAAAAAGGACGAACGGCGATCATCGACGGGCACAAGCCGCTCTTTGAGCGTTTCGTCAAAGGCTCAAGATTGACTGGTGGTTTGGTGAGTCTGCGTCAACTTGCGCCGGGTGTGGTCTTGGTGCATGGCGTGGGCAGCATTTTGGATGCAGGCCGCACGACGCCAAAGCCAGAGCGGCTTTCGAGCCAAACCCTGCTGGCAGTCAAGCAAGGGGATGCATGGCGTTTTACCGCCTTTCACAATACACGCGTCCGCCCGATTGGCCTCGGCGCCGGATTCTTGGCCTGGCTGCTGGCCGATCTCGCCTGGCGACTATTCGGTACGAAGCCAAAGCAGTAAACGCATCTGGCTACTCGGCATCTTTGGGCAATTTACGTGCCATCTGCCGCCAGATGGCCACCCCAACGATGATGGCCACAGCCAGTCCGGTCAGCGGGGCGTCGGGAGGCCAGGCGGGAATGGGGGTTTGCCAGGGGCTGCCTTGGCTGACCGCACCGGGCGGGTTCACATTGACCGTCGTTTCGACCAGCGAGTCATCCAGACCACGGCGCCGTACGTAGACCGAGACATTCCACGGGCCGCTGCGGTTCTGATAGGCCCCCGAAGCCGAGAAGAAATTGTCCCCCTGCGGCTCCAGGTCGAGCGAAGCGCGCCCCAAATCTTCGCTTTGATGCTCAAAGAAGAGTCGTACCAACTGCACTTCGCCAATCAATGAACCATCTTCGTGATAAAGATGGACCTGGTATTGATTGTTCCCGGGCTGATTGGGGCTCACTTGCATATGGATTGTGAGATCATCCGCGGAGAGGATCTCTTGGAAGAGGGTCAACGCGATATTCTGCGTGGCTGGCGGCAAGGGAACCGGCGTCTGCACCAAGATCGCGACCACCAGCATCAAGACGAGGCTGACCAGCGCTTCGGTCCAGACACGGCGCAAGAAGGGCTGCGCCGCGCTCGCCGTCCAGTTCGCTGCAGCCCGCTGGACAAAGCGATGGTTGAGCAGCGCGATTAATAACGTGATCCCGACCAGCGCCAGCTTGGCCAACAACATCCAGCCGTAGGTAGTGGTCCACAATTGTGCGAATGAACGAAGCTGCACAAAGCTGCTGAAGATGCCGGTCAACGCCAGCACAAAAACCGCCAGCGTAGCAATGGCCGAGAAGCGGGCCACCATCAGCCGCAGGGCGAGGCTAGCCGTTGTGGTGCGGCGCAACTGCCACAGGATCAACGCCAAGAGCAGCAAGCCGCCCAGCCAAATGGCCGCGGCGACTAAATGCAACAGATCCGCCAGGATGGCCCAGACGCTGCCCACGGAGGCCGCAGCGGCATGGCTGCCGAGCGAAAATGTTGCCAACATCAACACGCCGAGCGCCAGCAAGAGCCAGGTCATCAGGCGTTGCAAGGCAGGCCAAAGCGGCGACGTGCGATCTTGCCAGGCGAGATAGAGGGTAGCGAAGAGGCCAGTTAGGCTGAGGCCCGCGGCCAGCGCCGTGCTGAGATCGCTCGCCTGCATGACCAGCCAACCCGCCGCGCCCAACATAGCCACGGCGAAGAGTGCGAGCATACTCAACAGCACCCGGTTGCGCAGCGATTGGCGATTGGGCAAAAAGGCAACAGCCGCGCCCAGGCCGATCACACTGGCCAGCAACAGCCGTTGTAAGACGAGGGAGCCGCTGCGCGTGGTGAAGATCAAATCAACCAGCGCCGATGGGTCGGCCAATCCGAGCCACTGATAGGACCAGTGCAACCCACCGCCCAGGACAGTACTGACGAGGCCGAGCATGAGCAAGAGCGAGACGTTCCGCTGCGCCACGGGGGCAAATTCTTGCTGGGCCGCTGTTGCACTAGCATTTACCCATTCCAACCGGGGCATTTGTAAGGATAAAAAGAGCACCCCAAAGCTGAGCATCACACCTAGCAGACCTAACCAGCGGCTGAGGATCGCCAAGGGCTGCGGCATCTCCCCTGATTGCGTATCGGTTGACACCGCTAGGGCAGCGCCGGCTGGTTGCGAGCCATCGGGGTTCAGCAAGGTCAATGGAAAAGAACCGACCCACTGATGGCCATCGGCTTGGGACAAAGTCTTCCAAACTACGGTGTAAAACCCGGGCGGCAATTCGCTCAGCGGGAGGGTCATGTGGAACGGATCGGCTGGATCAACCACGGCCGTGCCGCGGCCAAGCTCATTCCCGGCCCCATCGACCAGATAGGCGGTGCTGAAGCTGGATTCAAGCGGCTCACTAAACCACAATTCAATAGTCGGCGGCAGAATGGCGAGCTCGGTACCAGCCTCAGGCACAGAACGCACCAGCAGCGCATGGGCACGCGCCACGGAAATCGCAACCCCCAACGTCAGCAAGAGGCTGAGTAGCCCCCCCAGGGCAAGTTTCTTCTTGATGAACCTCGGCATGAGCAAATCTCAAAAAAAGCGCAACCCGGCCAGAGACCGGGCCTCCCCTACATTCAATTGCAGTCAAATCCACGAGTTTTGCGCGACGCAGCGACCACTCAGCCATCCGGTGGCAGGGTCTCGATCACCAGTAGCACGCCGTCGGTGATCGTCATCTCGGCGGGGATGTCGGCTACCACGTTACTCACCCCGCGGCTACTGCCGAGTTCGAGTGTAAAGTCCGTGAGCGGATAGGCCAAACCACAGTAGGTGAGGCCGGTAACGCGCTCGCTGAGGGCCAATACACTCACCGTACTACCCACCGGCGCGCGCAAAGTCAATCGCTCGCCTGCCCGTAAAATCTGCGCGAATTCGTTCCCATCAGCTAACAGGATCGGTATCGGCCAGCCGTGGCGAGCCAGGATCAACACGTTGGCCAACATTTGATCTAACCTGCCACCTAGCGCGCCGAGCAGTAGAACTTCGCTGGCTCCCTGGCGAATGGCAAATTCGATGGCCAATTCCAAATCAGTTTGGTCTTTAATCGGCGAATGACGCTCAATAACCACGCCGGCCGCTAGGTAGTCGGCAAGTTGGGTCTCGCTTAGACTATCGAGATCTCCGATGATTGCAGCGGGTTGTAGCCCCAATGCCTGGCAGTGGCGAGTCCCGCCATCTACGCCGATTAGATAATCAGCGGGCGATACCCAACGCCGAATGCTATCATAATCCGTAACCACTCCATTGAGAAAGAGTGTAGCGCGCCTCATGCCCAAAACGCCTGCCAAATGAAGATGCTCACCATCAGACAAGCGATCACAAACTGCACCGCGATCGATAAGGTCGTGCCACTGAGATAGGCCCGCACCGCGTTCATGGCTGCTTGTTGATCTTGTCGGATGCTATATTCCACCAGATAGAGGCCCAAGATCGCACCGATCAGGGCCCCGATAAAAGTACCGAGAATGGGAATAAAGGTCAGGAAAAGCCCACCGAGGATCGCTCCTAAGAGTGCCCCGCCAATGGCTCGCCAACTGACCCCCGCCCGGCGGCTCATGGTCGTGGTCAGCATAAAATTGAGCGCCATCGACGTAAGCGCCAGCAGGGCCAATACGATCAACGTCGGCCAGCCGATTTGCTGAAAGCTATTGGCCCATGCCCAAAGGAGCGCGCCGAACCAAATCAGCGGCGGTCCCGGCAATAACGGCAGGATTGATCCCAGAAAGCCCACGGTAACCGCTAGATAGGCCACCAGATAATAGAGGGTGGTCAAACTCATTAGCCCTATTCCTCGTCAGCCCGCTAGGCATGGGCTTAACCAGCCTGCAACTAGACCAATTGCCGCCAATTGCGGTTATAATACAGAAGCGGAGAGCCCTCACTGCGAGCACCGCTGGCCAAGACCTCACCCACAAAGATCGTATGATCTCCGCCATCATAGGTGTGCTGAACGCGGCAGTCAAACCAGCCAAGGACACCGGGTAGAATCGGCGCTCCGCTCTCAGCACGCTCCCAGGCGATCCCAGCAAAGCGATCCGTCAATTCGGGCCGCATGCCAGCAAAGATCGCGCCCCATTCTTGCTGTTCACTGCCCAAGATATTGATGGCGAAAAAGCCATAATTCTGAATGGCTTCATTGCTCTGAAGCCGCTTGTTCACGCAGATCAGAATTTGGGGCGGTTGTAAACTCACGCTGCTAAATGAACTAACTGTAATTCCAACAGGCAGCCCAGCCGAAAGCGTAGTCACCACCGTGACGCCGGTAGCCCAGTGTGCCATGACTTCTTTGAATGCTTGTGCATCAATCCCCATGATCATTCCTGTCAGTTTGCAAGACTTACGCAAGCGAAGTTAAAAGCGCCCTTCGCTGACAAAGTTGTCTCTCTAGAAGCGCCCTGGCGCTGGGTAAGCCACAGATAATTTCGGATAACGGTGCTCTGGTTGAAATTACAGTTCTGCGAGCACATACTGATCATTCACGCGTAGCACAGGTTCAACTTGATAGTGAGAATTTGCTGCTCAGTGCGGACAAAGCCCCTTGTTCAATGACCAGACACAGCGTTTCCCTAATAAGTATAGATGAGCTTAGAATGAAAACAAGAAATTCTGCCTACAAAGAATTTGTGAATTTCTGAACTTTTCGTCATAATCAGGCTGAGCCAGCTCTCTATTGGCAAATTTTACGTTCATCTGTTGGAATAACTCAACGACAGGCAGAGTAACGGGGGTTGTCTAGCGAACAGGGGGAAATCCCCATGCGCGGGTGAGCGAATTCACTATGCACCCAGAGAAAGGGTTCTTATGAAACATCAATATCGACTTGCCATCTTGCTCTGTATCACTTTGATCATCGCCGCTTGCCGCCGCGGTGTCAATGAAGAGGGGTTGCCCACCCCCATTAGCACCTATGATCTAACAGCGATTGCCAGCTCTCCGGCTGAGCCCGCAGAAGAAACCACGCCCGAACCACCAGCCGAGTCGGCTGAAAGTAGCGAAGAAGCCACCGAGGAGCCAACGGAAAGCACTCCCATTACCGCTACTGAGGAGGTCACGGCGACGGAGACAGTAACCGAGGAAGCCGCAATTGAGGAGAGCGCGGAACTGACCGCAACGGAAGAGATCACCGCTGCAGCCGAGTTGACTGAGACCAGCGCCCTCACTGAGAGTGCAGAACTCAGCGCAACTGAGGAA